>JAKSBI010000207.1 GCA_022361215.1 Hyphomicrobiales bacterium
ACGACCAATGGACAGGATCGCTTCGGGCCATGGTGCTGTGAATGACCGACGCCCGGATGGACCGTGACCTGCTCGCGCGCATCGCCGGCCAAGATCGCGCGGCCATGCAAGCGCTCTTCGCGCGGCACAATGTGCGGGTCTACCGGTTCATCCTGCGCCGCGTCAGGAACGACGCCGTTGCCGAGGAGCTGGTGAACGAGGTGTTCCTCGACGTCTGGCGCCAGGCCGGCCGCTACGAAGGCCGGTCGGCGGTGTCGACCTGGATGCTGGCGATCGCGCACAACAAGGCGGTGAGCGCGCTTCGCAAGCGCACGGAAGACGGGCTGGACGACGAGACCGCGGACACGCTCATCGACGCCGAGGACGATCCCGAAGTCGCAGCTCAGAAGCAGAGCAAGGCAACGATCATGCGTCAGTGCATCGACAGGCTCTCGGACGAGCATCGTGAGGTGATCGATCTGGTCTACTATCACGAGAAGTCCGTGCGCGAGGTGGCCGAGATCGCCGGCATCCCTGAAGCCACCGTGAAGACACGCATGTTCTACGCCCGCAAACAGCTGTCCGAGCTGCTCCAGGACGCAGGGGTTGATAGAGGCTGGCCATGAACACGAACGACGAAAAACGGCCCGATGGGGAACGCGAGAGCGTGGAGATGCTGTTGCCCTGGTACCAGGCGGGCACCCTCGACGCCGCCGACGCCGAGCGCGTCGCGGCCTATCTGGAGCGACACCCGGAGGTCTCGCAGCAGCTCGCCCTGGTCCGGGAGGAGCAGGACGCCGCCGTTGCGGCGAACGAAGCGCTCGGCGCCCCGGCGGCCGGCGCCCTGGACCGGTTGATGGCCTCGATCGAGGCCGAGGCCGCGCCCGACCGGGCGACCGCGGGCGGCGCCCTGGGATGGCTGGGGCAGCTCTTCGGCGCACCGCTTCCGGCCGGGCTGCAATGGGCCGCCGGCGCCGCCATGGTGCTGATCGTGGCGCAGGCCGTCGCCCTCGGCGTGCTGCTGAGCCAGCCGCAGCCGGGGACCGGCTTCGTTCCGGCGACAGGCGAGGAGACCGCGCTCACCGGCGGCACCTTCGCGCTGGTCCTGTTCAAGCAGGACGCCGGTGCCGGCGCCATCACCGCCCTGCTCTCGGACCTCGAGGCGACCATCGTCGAGGGCCCGAAACCGGACGGCTTCTACCGGATCCGGCTTTCGTCTAAGGTCCTGGGCGAGGCGGAGCGCGACGCACTGCTGCAGCGGCTCACCGGCGAAAGCGCGCTGGTGAGCATGGCCATACCGGCCAACTGATCCGCTGCCGGCACGAGGAGCGAGCGTTATGACCCATATCGGAAGATGGTTTTCCAGGCTTGTCGGCTGCGTGGCGGCGCTCCTGCTGCTGTGCGGGGCCGAGGCCGCTCAGGCCGGCATCGGACCGGATGCGGCCACGCCTCCGGCAGAGACGGCCGAGACCGGGCTGCGCCTGCCGGGCCGCCTGTCCGCGGCGCCACGCCGAGGCCCAATCCGCCTGGCCCAGCGGGTCCCGGGCGCTCCTCCGAATGTGGGGCGCGTCCCGCCGCCACCGCCGCCCCCGAGATTTCCAGGCGGCGCGAGCGGCTTGACCCCCGGCATCTTCGGCGGCGCCATCGGCAATCCGCCCCTGGCCACGCCGCCGTCGGCGACACCGCCCCGGAACCGGACACCGTCCAAGCGGCGCAAGGTCGACACCAGGCCAAAGAAAAAGAAGACGCGGCGCAAGCCCCCGGCCCGCACGCGGCCGGCTCCCGCGGCGCGCGTGGCGCCCCTGCCCCGGTTCCGGGCGAACGAGGTGGTGGTCCTGATCGGCGGCACGGACGCCGACGCGGTGGCCGACGACCTTGCGCGCCTCCATCGGCTGGAGCGGATCGAGAGCCTCGCCATCGAGTTGCTGGCGGCCACGGCCGCGCGCTTCCGCATCCCGGACGGCCGCGCGCCGGCGGCGGTGATCGGCACCATCTCGGGCGACCCGCGCGTGGACCTGATCTCGCCCAACTTTCTCTACCGGCCCTCGCAGACCGCGCGGAAGCGCAAGCCGGGCGCGGCCACGCCCCAATACGCCCTGACCAAGCTCTCGGTGTCGTCGGCCCATAACCTGGCCAAGGGGCGCAACGTCCAGGTGGCCGTGATCGACACCGGCGTGGATGGCGGGCATCCGGCTCTCGGCGGGGCCGTGGCCGAGCGCTTCAACGCGGTCCCGAAGACCAGCGACCTCGCCCATCCCCACGGCACCGCCGTCGCCGGCATCATCGCCGGGCGCGGCCGGATCAAGGGCGTGGCGCCGCAGGCGCGGCTGCTGGCGGTCCGCGCCTTCTACGTCCACAGGACCCGCAAGCTTCCCGAGACCACGTCCTTCATTCTGCTGCGCGGCGTCGACTGGGCCTTCGCCCGGGGCGCCCGCATCTTCAATCTGAGCTTCGCCGGTCCGGAGGATCCGCTGCTGCGCCGCACCCTGGACGCCGCCCACGACAAGGGCGCCATCCTGATCGGTGCGGCCGGCAATGGCGGCCCGAAAGCGCCGCCCGCCTACCCCGCCGCCTACGGATCCGTGATCGCCGTGACGGCGACGGACGCCAAGGACAAGCTCTACGCCCAGGCGAACCGCGGCAGCTATCTGACCCTGGC
>JAKSBI010000689.1 GCA_022361215.1 Hyphomicrobiales bacterium
CGGCCCCGCGGCGACATCCACGGCCAGGGAGCCGTATCAGTGGCCTCGCCGCGCCGGCGCCCTATTTGGAAAGGGCGTAGCCCACCGATCTTACGGTCCTGATCAGATCGTCCTCGAAGCCCGTGCCCAGCGCTTTGCGCAGACGTCCGACATGCACGTCGACCGTGCGGCCGTTGACGGTGGCATTCTCCGGCCAGGCCGCCCTGGCCAGCTCGTCGCGGGAGAACACCCGCTCCGGGTCCCACATGAGGCATTTCAGAATCCGGAACTCCGTGGGCGTCAAATGCAGGGTCTGTCCGCTCCGGCGGGTCCGGAAGGTCGCCAGGTTCATTTCGAGGTCCGCGAAACTCAACACCTCTTGCTTGTGGCGGGCCGCTGCGCGCTGGATCATCATCCCGATGTCCTCGCTTTCGATGCGCCCCGTGAAGCTTACGGGCTTGATCATCATGTCCTCCATCGTCTTCCGCCACACCGCGCAAAGAAACGGTGCGGCCGTTTTCCCCAGCCCTGCTCAAATCGATACGCATCGCGTAGCCGCGCATATCCTCGGCGCCGCAAAGCGCCGGCACGCGGGAGCGGGCGGCACGCTCGCAGACGGTGCGAAGATCCGGGAGCGCTTCTTGCGTTGGGTGTTCCGATTGGGGTCGCGACGGCGGCCGAGCCGCGGCATCGCCTTGTCGCTTCGGAGCCGAGCTCGGCGAACGCGGTCGCGAGAGCTTTCCTGCCGGGCAGATCGACAGACCCGGGTCCCTTCGGACGGGAGCGACAAAAATCGCCGACCGAGAGCAGGTGTCGATGGGCGTCAGTCACGGGCGCACATCCTCCAACCATGGGCCCGACAGGTCGCCCCCCTCGACAGCGCGTGGCGGATCGCTGCAACAGGTCGCCACGGCGGGTCGGCCTCTGCGAGGCTTTGGGCGGCCGTTTCGCGCCCCTACCCGAGCAAGCAGCTTGCCGGGAGAGGCGCCATCCTCGATCATCAAAGACAACCGAGGATACGAAGAGCTTTGTCGTGATTCGACTTGGAACGTTTTGGGTCGAGCCGAAAACGCTCTCGATCGTCTCGGCGCGGGCGCGCGCCGCCTGTCGATCCGAGTTCGGCCGATGTTTCATGGTCGAAACGCGACCGCCGCCGCTTGATCATGTCCAGCATCCGACACGTCTTCTCCTGCTGGTCTCGCTCGTCTCTGCTCCGTGCTCTGTTCTTCCCCTGATTGACGCCTTTGGCCTCTGTCTTCGAGTCTAGGCCGTCGGACCCGACGGGTCCCCTACCAGGTTTGGTAGGGGGTACTTTGTGACGATACGCCTGCCCCGGCCGCCCCCGCTTCGAGGGGCGCCGCGGCAGGACGGGAGACGCAAGAGCGGGCTTTCGCAAGATCGGAGCGCCGCGATGGTGAAGCCGCACCGAGCGGAGCCGACGCCGGCGCTTCGTGTCGAGATGCCGGTCAGTCGGGCGCGCTCACCGCACGCACGGATCGATAGCCGCCGACCGACGGGCCGTCCGGCGTATAGCGTGTCGGCAGCTCGGCCTGCTCGGTGATCGTTCGCATGTAGTCGACGACGCGCCGTCCGGCCTCGCCGTCGAGGTCGAGCGGCACCGGCACGTTGTCCGGGTCGATCAGGCAGGGGACGAAGGATGCGCCCGTGACGCCGCTGCCCTCGAAACTGCACACGGCGATCATGGTCATCCGGGCATCGGGATGAAAGGGCAGCAGCGGGTAGCCTTCGCGCGGGTAGATGGCGTAGTCCCCGAAAGCCTTCAGCTTTGCGATCTGCGCCTCGCTCAGCACGGCCTCCAGACCGGGCATGTCGAAAGCGAAGTGACCCAGCCCGTAGAAGATCGGCCGTCCCCGATAGAGCTCGATGCCTCTCAGCAGATGGTGGTGATGGCCGAGGACCACGTCGCAGCCCGCCTCTATCGCCGCATGGCCGAAGGATCGCTCATAGTCCATCAGCAGCGCCGGCCTGGTCGACTTGCCCCAATGAAAGCTGACGATCACCACATCGGCGCTCGCCTTCGCCGCCTCGATCGCCGCCACGAAAACGCGCATGTCCTCGGGAAAGGGGAAGGTCTGGATCTGAGGGTCCGCGCCCGGCTCGACTCGGCCGAACGCCTCCGGGTGCACGAAGTAGTGCGCGTGCACCCGCATGGCCGCCACGCCGGGCGTCCGGTCGCGGGCCTCGTAGCCGGCCGGATAGACGGAGGTGTAGGCCAGGACCGCGATCTTGAGGCCGTTACGCTCCAGGATCGCAGGCGACCGCGCCGCCGCCAGGGTCTCGCCGGCGCCGGGGGTCAGGATGCCCTGCTCCTGCAGGACGCCCAGAGTATCGGCCAGCCCCTCATGGCCCGAGTCCACCGTGTGGTTGTTGGCGCAGGACATCACGTGGAAGCCCGCCGGCCCCAGGGGCTCGGCATTGGACCTCCGGGAAATGAGGCGAAACCCGCTTGCCGTCGGCACCGAGCGCCGGCGGTCGGTGAAAACGCCCTCGCAATTGCCGAAGAGAACGTCCACCGCCTTGAAGATGGGCTGCGACCGCGTGAAGGCCTCCTGCGGTCTGGGACGGTCCAGGAACACGTCGCCGACGGCACCGAGGGTCCAGGCGGCGCTCATGGTGCCTCTCCGAGAAAGCTTCGACGGATGCCCGAGGCCGGGGCTTGCCTGGCCGATAGGTCGAGCAGCCGCGGCGATTGGCGCGGGCTAGTCATAGAGATGACAGGCCACCAATTGATTGTCCCCTACGTCCCGCAACTGCGGCGTTTCCGTGCGGCAGCGCTCGGTGGCACGGGGACAGCGGGGGTGAAAGTGGCATCCGGACGGCGGATCCAGCGGCGACGGCCGCTCGCCGGAGATCATGGTCCTGGCGCTCTGTCGCCAGCCGATCCTGGGCACGGCGTCGAGCAGCGCCTGCGTATAGGGATGCTTGGGGGCGGCGAACAGATCCGTCTTCGGCGCGGTCTCCACGATGCGTCCCAGATACATGACGGCGACGCGGTCGCTCAGCCGCTCGACAACGCCCAGATCGTGGCTGATGAAGAGATAGGCGACGGTCCGCCTTTCCCGCAGATCGGCGAACAGATTGAGCACCTGGGCCTGGATCGACACGTCGAGCGCGGACACCGCTTCGTCGCAAACGAGGATGCGCGGATTGACAGCCAGCGCCCTGGCGATGCCGACGCGCTGGCATTGCCCGCCGGAGAGCTCGTGGGGCAGCCGGGTGCCGAAGCTGGGGTCGAGACCGACCTGCTCCAGAAGATCGTCCGCCTGGGCGCCGACCTCGTCCGCGGAGGCGATGCCGTGGACCTTCAGGGGCTCCTCGACGATCTTCCGGATCGTCTGCCGCGGATTGAGCGAGGCATAGGGGTTCTGAAAGATCATCTGGACGTTCCGCGCCCAGTCGCGGCGCTCCGCGGCGGTGAGCGTGTGATGCGGGGTGCCGTCCAGCTTGATCGCGCCCGCGGAGGCCGGGATCAGGCCCGAGACGATACGGCCCAGCGTCGACTTCCCGCAGCCCGACTCGCCCACCAGCCCCAGAACCTCCGTCTGGTCCAGCGTCAGGGAAACGTCGGAGACGGCCTGCACGACCGGCCGGTTGCGCTTGAAGAAGGCCGCGCCGAGCATACCGCCGTCGGCCTCGAAATTCTTCGATACGCGGCAGACCTCCAGGACTGCGGGGCCGGGCGCCATCAGATGGCCTCCTCGCAGGCGAGCTCGCGCGCCGCAATGGGATGGAAGCAGCGAACCGACCGGTCTTGCCCGCAGCCCATCAGCTCCGGACGTTCCATGCAGGCCTTGCTCACCAGACGGCAGCGGGAGCGGAACTTGCAGCCCACCACCTCCGCCCCGGCGAGCGGGGCCGAGCCGGGGATCTGCGGAAGGCGCCTGGCATCGCGGTTGCTGGAGGGGATCGAGTCCAGGAGCCCCTTCGTATAGGGATGGGACGGCGCCTCCAGAATGACATCGGTGGGGCCCTGCTCGACGATCTGGCCCGCATACATGACGACGATGCGGTCGGCCAGCTCGGACACCACCGCCAGGTCGTGGGTGACCCAGATGAAGGACGTACCGGTGTCGCGGCGCAGCGCGCGGACCTCTTCGAGGATCTGCGCCTGGGTGGTGACGTCGAGGGCGGTCGTCGGCTCGTCCGCGATGATCAGAGACGGCTCGTTGAGCATGGCCATGGCGATGCAGACGCGCTGCCGCATGCCCCCGGAGAGCTGATGCGGGTAGGACCTCAGCCGCTCGTCGGGAGACGGAATGCCCAGCTTGTCCAGAGCATCCCGGCATTTCCGCCGCGCCTCCGCCTTCGGCATGGACCGATGCGCGAAGATGACGTTCATCATCTGCCGGCCGATCCGCATGGTCGGCGACAGGGTCGTCAACGGGTCCTGGAAGATCATCGAGATCCGGCTGCCCCGGATCGACCGCAGCTCGCGCTCGGACAATCCGACCAGATCCTGGCCGTCGAAGACCACCGAGCCGCCCACGATGCGTCCCGGCGGATCGATAAGGCCGAGAATCGACAGGCCGGCCATGGTCTTGCCGGAGCCGGACTCGCCCACGAGCCCGACCACCTCGCCGCGTCCGATCTCCAGATCGACGCCGTCGACCGCACGCACCGTCCCGAGCTCCGTCGCGAAGTGCGTCTGCAGGTTCTCGACCCGCAAGACGGCCGGCTCCTTCGGAATGTCCATTACGGGCCGCATATCCATTATCGTTCAGACCTTGGGTTGAGGACCTCGCGCATCCGATCGCCAATGATGTTGATCGAGATGATGAGGGCGATCAGAACCAGCCCCGGATAGATGCTGAGCCAGTATTTGCCGCTGAGCATGAAGGGGTAGCCGTTGGCGATCAGGAGGCCGAGGGACGGCTGCGTGATCGGCAGGCCGACGCCGAGGAACGACAGCGTGGCCTCGATCGAGACGGCCGAGGCGATCTCGACCGTGGCGAGGATACTGAGCGGCGCCATGCAATTGGGCAGGATGTGCCGGAACATGATGCGCGGCTGGCCGTAGGCCAGGCAGTGCGCCGCCTCCACATACTCGCGCTCGCGCTCGACCATCGCAGCGCCGCGGGCGGTGCGGGCATAGCGGGCCCACTGCACCGCCACGATGGCGATGATGATCTTGTCGACGCCGCTGCCCACCAGCGCGACCAGCATGAGGGCGATGAGGACGGCGGGGAAGGAGAGCTGCATGTCGACGATACGCATCAGGACCGTGTCGACCCGTCCGCCTGCATAGGCCGACAGGAGACCGATCGACGTGCCCAGGGTCGCCGCAATGGCGGTCGCCACCAGCGCCACGCCGAGGCTGATGCGCAGGCCATAGAGGATGGCGCTGAACACGTCGCGCCCCTGGTCGTCCGTGCCCAGGAGAAACAGCATGCCGTCCGCATTGCGGCTCATGGGCGGCAGGCGCGAATCGAGGATATAGAGCTGCGCGAGGTCGTAGGGGTCCTGCGGCGCGATCAGCGGCGCGAAGGCGGCGGCGAGCACGGCCAGTCCGAGCAGGACCAGCGCGACCACGACCGTCATGGATCCGATGAAGAGCCTTACCCGTGCCATAGCTTTCTACTCTACGCTCTTGACCAGCCGGATCCGCGGATCCAGGGCGGCGTTTATCAGGTCGACGAGAAAGTTGATGACCAGGAACATGGTCACGACGAACAGCAGATAGGCGATGATCACGGGCCGGTCCGACACCTTGATCGAGTCGATGATCAGCTTGCCCATGCCGGGCCAGGCGAAGACGGTCTCCGTCACCACCGCAAAGGCGATGAGCGTGCCGAAGATGAGGCCCATCATGGTCACGATGGGGATCAGGATGTTGCGCAGCACATAGCTGATCAGAATGCGATGGGACGGGATGCCCATGGCGCGCGCGAACCTGACGTAGTCCATCCGGTTGTGCTCGCGCACGCCGGCTCTCGTCAGCCTGATGATCAAGGCCAGGGGAAAGAAGGACAGCGCCACGGCGGGCAGAAAGATGTGCGACAGGCCGTCGGCGGTCAGGAGCGAGGTCTCCACGCCCAGGAGCGAGACGGTGTCGCCCCGGCCGCCGGTCGGCACCAGCCCCAGCTCCAGCGAGAACCCGATGATCATGATCAGCCCGATCCAGAAGGTCGGCACGCTGATGCCCACGATCGAGAAGGACGAGATCAGGCGCGCGAGCCAGTTGTTGGCCAGATAGCCCGCCGCCAGCCCGAGCGGCAGCCCCACCGCGAACGCGATCACCAGGCCCGCCAGCACCAGCTCGAGCGTGGCCGGGAACCGGCTCGCGATCAGCGCGAGGGAGGGCTGGGCATGGACGTAGGACGTGCCCAGGTCGCCCTTCAGCGCCGCCGCGACGAAGCGCAGATATTGCTCGTGGACCGGCCGGTCCAGCCCCAGCTCGCGCACCGTCTGCTCGACCACGTCCGCCGGCGCGTTCGGATCGACCAGCACATAGATCGGATTTCCGATCGCGAAGACGCCGACGAAGATGATGATGGACACGATCACCAACGTGGCCACCGCCTGCAGCAATCGCCGGATGAGAAACGTGCCCATCTTCGTTACGACCCCCCGCTCGTCTGTTCCGGCGCCGGCCGGCTATTCCGCCGGTATTGCCGCGTCCGCCACGGTGCTTTGGTCCGCGTATATCCGGTAGCTCAGGTCCTTGCGCGAGGCCACGATGACATTGTTGTAGAAGAGCGGAATGACCGCCAGGTCTTCCATGGCCTTTCTGACGGCCTGGCTCTGGATCTTGCCACGCTTCTCGGCGTCCAGCGTGGTCGTGGCCTCTTCGATCAGCTTGTCGATGTCCGGGTTGGAGTAGTGGCCCGGGTTCCAGGTGCCGAAGCCCTTCTGGGGATTGTAGCTGTGGATGGTGTGCGTCAGCACGCCGCCCGCGTCGCCGCTGGTGCCGCTGCCGAAGGAGAGCAGCGCCAGGCTGGTGCGCTCGCCCTTGTGGTCCCTGATGCGCGGGAACATCACCGCCTTCGGCAAGGTCTCCACCGTCATCTTCAGGCCGAGCCGCGCCAGCATCTGGCCGACGGCCTGACAGATGCGCGCGTCGTTGACGTAGCGGTCGTTGGTGCAGTGGACCGTGAGGCCGAAGCCTTTCGGGTATCCCGCCTCGGCGAGGAGCGCCTTCGCCTTCTCGAGATCGAACCGGGCCGGCGGCAGCCCGTCGGTATGGCCGCGCACGGCCGGCGCCACGTTCTGATTCGCCGGGGTGCCCGCGCCGTCCATGACCCGCTGCACCAGGGCATCGCGGTCGATGGCGAGCGACATGGCCTTGCGCACCCGCAGGTCCTTCATGGGGTTGCGGTCCAGGGCCTTGCCGTCCGGGCCGCGGACGAAGGGCGAGCGGTCCCGCCCGGTGTCCGGAATCAGATACATGGTGCGGTCGGCGGGACCCTTATGCACCGTGAGCTTTTCTTCTTTCCTCAGCCGGGCCACGTCCAGGGGCGGGACATAGTCGATCAGATCGACGTCGCCGCCGAGCAGCGCGGCCACGCGCGCGGCATCGTCGGAGATGGCGCGGAACGTGACCTTGGCCCAGCGCGCCTTCTCGCCGAAGTAGTCCTCGTTGCGCTCCAGCACCAGACGGTCGCCGGGCTTGAACGCGACGAAACGGTAGGGCCCCGCGCCGATCGCGGCCTTGCCGGAGATGAAATCTCCCTGCGAGGCCGTCTTGGCGATGCGTGCCGGAACGATCGCGATCTGCGCCAGCTGATGGGGCAGCGCCGGGTTCGGGCCGTCCGTCATGAAGCGCACGGTCTGGGCGTCGACCGCCTTGAACGACTTGATGCCCCGCAGCGCGCCCTTGTAGGAGGCTGCCGCCTTCGGGAGGTTCAGCGCGCGGTCGAACGAGGCGACGACGTCGTCGGCCGTGACCGTCTCGCCGTTGTGGAAGCGCGCCTTCGGGTTGAGGCGGAACTCCCAGGTCGAGTCGTCGACCAGCTTATGGGTTTCCGCCAGCATCGGCTGCGCGCGCATGGTCTCGTCCAGCCGCATCAGCGCGCCGTAGAGCTGGACGTTGTAGGCCCGGTTGGGTGTGGACCACAGGAAATGCGGGTCGAGCGTCATCTCCGACCGCGTCCCGATGGTCAGCTCCTGCGCCTCGGCAGGCACCGCACCGGCGGCAAATGTCGACAGACAGATGGCCGCGACCACCTGTCGGGCTCTCGGCAAATCCCATCCACGCATTGGTTTTTCCTCCCAATCCTCTTTCGTGTTCAGAGCGACGCCGCAATCGCGTTGTCCGTCTTCGAGTGGGCCCCCTCGAGTCCCGACGCTCAAAACCGTGCTGCGGAGAAGGGCCCGAGATCGACCGCGGTCCGCCGCTCGGCGGCGCAATCGGCGATCAGCTGGCCCGTGATGGCCGCGTAGGTCACGCCCAGGTGACCATGGCCAAAGGCATAGAGAACGTTGTGGTTGCGGGGCGCGGGACCGATGACGGGCATCGAATCCGGCAGCGACGGCCGGAACCCCATCCAGTACTGCGCGCCTTTCGCGTTCAGGCCGGGCAGCAGGCGCTCGGCGATGCCGACCAGCCGCTCGGCGCATCGATAGTCGGGCGGGGCGCTGAGGCCCGCGAACTCGACCGTACCGCTGATGCGCAGGCCGCCCGACATGGGCGTCACGGCGACGCTGTGGTCGCCCGATATCATCGGGACGCGCACCTCGACCTCCGGGTCGGGGAGCATGGCGTGGTAGCCCCGCTCCGTATCCAGAGGCACGCGCGTGCCGCACATGCCGGCCAACCGTCTCGACCACGCGCCGGCGGCCACGACGATCTTGTCGAAGCGGCGCCGCGTCTCTCCCATGGAGACGCACGGCCGTCCGTTGCGCTCGATCTCGATGGCATCGACCGCCGCGGTCAGCGTCTCGCCCTTCTCCCGGGTGAACGATGTCGCCAGATGGCGCGCCAAGCCTTGCGGATCGACGGTGTGCCGGGCCTCCGGGAAGTAGACGCCCATGGCCTGCTTGCCGCCCAGCGCCGGCTGCATCCGCTGCAGCTCGGAGCGGCCGAGGACCTGGAACTCGACGCCGCGCCGCGCCCTGAGCGCCCGCGACGGCGCGGCCCGCTCGAAAGAGGCTTCGCTGCGATAGGGGAACAGGAGACCGCGCCTCGCAATGAGCGCGTCGTAGTCCTCGTCGGACAAGAGCCGGCGATAGGCCGCCTGCGCCGCCTCCAGGAGACTGGCCAGAGCGATCGATATCTGCTCGACCCTGGCCGGACGGCTTGCCGCGAGCAGCCGCAGCAGCCAGGGGGCGATGCGCGGGGCATAGCGCCATCGAATGACCAGCGGCCCATCCGCTTTCCGCAGCATGGCCGGAACCTTCCAGATCATGCCGGGCATGCCGATGGGCACGCAGCCGCCGCTGGACATCAAGCCGGCATTGCCGAACGACGCGCCGCTGCCGACGCCCTTCGGCTCGATCAGCGTGACCTCGTGCCCGTCCCGCCTGAGCGCCAGGGCGCAGCAGACGCCGACGAGCCCGCCGCCGATCACGCCAATGCCATACCGCGCTGTCATGCCTTCCGGACCCCCCTCACAGCCGCCGGCCTACCCGACCACTGCCTTGAAAACCCTCAGGAAATTGCCGCCCAGAACCTGCCTGACGTCGTCGTCCGAATAGCCCTGCCGGCACATGGTCTCGATCACGGGACCGACGATCTCCGGCGCGGCGAACTGGTCGAAGCGCACCGGCTTTCCGTTGTTCGACGGCCACTGGTCGGCCGTGTCGCCGACCCGCGCGGCGAAGGTGTCTATCTCGGTGATGAAGTCGAAGCCGAGCCCGACATGCCGGGCCCCGACAAGGCTCGCCACGTGATCGATATGCCGGAAGACATTCTCCGGCGATGCCTCGCCGTCCTCGCTCAGATAGGCGCCGACGCCGGTGATGCCGACGACGCCGCCGCTGGCCGCGCAGGCCTCGATCTGGTCGTCCCTGATGTTGCGATAGTGCTGGAAGACGCCCGCCGCGTTCGCGTGAGAGAAGATGAAGGGCCTGGTCGAGACCTCGATCGCCTCCATGGTTGTGCGATAGCCGCTATGGGAGCCGTCGACGATCATGCCGACCCTGTTCATCTCCTCGATGAGGCTCACGCCGTAGCGGCTCAGCCCGGCATCGGTCCGCTCGGCACAGCCGTCGCCGACGGCGTTCTTGTTGTTGTAGGCCAGCAGCATGTGCGTGACGCCGAGGCGGAAGAACGCCTCCACCCAGGAGAGGTCGCCTTCGAGGGCGTTGGTGCCTTGCAGATGGAAGCTGACCGCGAGCGTGCCTTGGGCGCGCGCCCGCTCGATGTCCGAGGCCGTCCCGACGACGACGAACTTTTCCGGCTGGCGCTTGAGCGTGGTGCGGAAGGTGGCCAGGCGGCGCAGAATCTCGCTAGCGTTCCAGGTGGAATCGTTGCCGACCGTGACGGAGACGAAGCCGTAGCCGGCCGCGCGGTACCGGTCCAGCGTCGCCCCGTCGTTGAGCCCGCTGAACATGCCGGGCAGCGTCATGTCCCAGATCAGGGAATCCCGGCGCAACGCCTCGGCGCGCGCGGTCTCGTCGGAGGTTGCGGGGGGCCTTGCCCCATTGACCAGTTCGGTGGTGTGCGTTGCTTCCGACATATCACTCAAGAGCCGTAGACGATCTTGGCGGCGGTATAGAACTCGCGCGCGAAATAGCTTCTTTCCGGCGGCCCGTAGGACGAGCCCTTGCGGCCCGTGAACGGCGCGTGAAAGTCCATGCCGGCGGTCGATCCGTTGATAACCACCATGCCGGCCTGAGAGTGGGCCTTGAAATGGCGTATGCGCTTGGGATCGCGGGTGACGATGCCGGCGGAGAGGCCGAAGCCCGTGTCGTTGGCCACGGCGAGCGCCTCCTCGTAGTCATCCACCTGAATGACGGTTGCAACCGGGCCGAATATCTCCTCCTGGTTGATACGCATATCGTTGGTTGTCCCCACGAACAGCGCCGGAGAGAGATAAAATCCGGTCTTCGGCCGGGTGAGCAGGTCTCCGCCCAGCAGCAGCTCCGCGCCCTCCTGGCGGCCGATCTCGATGTAGGACAGGTCGATGTCGAGCTGCTCCTGACTGACCACCGGACCCATCTCGGTCTCGGGATCGAGCGCGTCGCCGACCCGCAGCGCCTTCAGGCGCGCGGCCAGGGCCTCCACGAAACGGTCGTGGACCGCCTTGGCGACGATCAGCCGCGAGGAGGCCGTGCAGCGCTGCCCGGCGGAGAAATAGGCGCCTTCGACCGCCGCCTTGACGGCGAGATCCAGATCCGCGTCGTCCAGCACCACGAGCGGGTTCTTGCCGCCCATCTCAAGCTGAAAGCGGGCGCCGCGCGCCACGCAGGCCTGGGCGATCTTCCGGCCGGTCGCCTGGGAGCCCGTGAAGGACACCGCCGCCACGTCGGGGGAGTCCACGATGGCCTGGCCCACCTCCCTGCCGGGACCCAGGACCAGATTGAAGACGCCGCGGGGCAGGCCGCTGCGCGAGATGATCTCGGCGAACGCCCAGGCGGAGGCCGGCACCAGCTCGGCCGGCTTCAGCACCACGCAATTGCCGTAGGCGAGTGCCGGCGCCGCCTTCCAGGCCGGTATGGACGCGGGAAAGTTCCAGGGCGTGATCAGGCCGACCACGCCCACAGGCTCGCGAACGACCTCGACATCTATATTGGGCCTGGTCGACGTCAGACGCTCTCCGGTGGCGCGCAGGGGCTCGCTGGCGAAGACCTTGAACAGGGCGCCGGCCCGCGACACCTCGTTGGTCGCCTCGGCCAAGGTCTTGCCCTCCTCCCGGGCCAGCAGGCGGCCGAGCTCGTCCTGGCGGGCGACGATCTCCGAGCCGATCCGGTCGAGGATCTCGAACCGGACATAGGGCGACGCCGCCGCCCAGCCGGGCGCGGCGGCCTTGGCGGCCGCGATCGCCGCCTCGGCATCGGCGCGGGTGGCGACGGAGACCTCGCCGACGACGTCGGAGAGGTCCGACGGGTTGATGTTCGGCGCGATGTCGCGGCCGTCGATCCACTCTCCATCGACGAGACTGGAGAGCTGCAAGGCAGCCGGTGCGTCCTGTTGCAGCGTGGCGATTGTCATGCGGCGTCGGTCCTCTCGGCCAGGGTCGATGCGGCCTGCTCGAGATGCTCTATCGCCTCCTCGACATGCTGCTCGCGAATGGTCAGCGGCGGCATCAGCCGGAGCACGTTGTCGCCGGCGGTATGGGTCAGCATGCCCGTCTCGCGCACGGCATCGACGCAGGCGGCGGCCGGCGGGACGCATTTGAGGCCGAGCAGCAGGCCGGCGCCGCGAACCTCGGAGACGACGTCGCCATGGCGCGCGACGAAGCCTTCGAGCCGGTCCCGGAGCATGCGGCCGATGCGGTCGGCCTCCTCCAGGAAGCCGGGCTCCGTGACGACGTCGAGCACGGCGTTCGCCATGGCCGTGGCGAGCGGGTTACCGCCGAACGTGCTGCCATGGCTGCCGGGCGTCATGTGCCGCGCCACGCGCTCGGTGGCCAGGACCGCCCCAATGGGGAAGCCGCCGCCAAGGCCCTTCGCCAACATCATGATGTCCGGGGCGATGCCGGCCCATTCGTGGGCGAACAGCCGGCCGGTCCGGCCCATGCCGCACTGAACCTCGTCGAAGATCAGAAGAACGCCGTTGGCGTCGCAGAGATCCCGCACCCGACGAAGCGTGTCGAG
>JAKSBI010000041.1 GCA_022361215.1 Hyphomicrobiales bacterium
GCGCTCGGCCTTTTCGAGGTCTCGGGTCTCGAGACTGAGGTCGACGAAGGTGCGCTTGTCGACGTCTTTGAAGCGCGCGGGGACTCGGCGGTAGTAGTGCCAGATCCCGTCGCGCTTCCGAAGATGGCGTGGTCCCCCCACGGACGTGTCACCCGGAATGTAACCCGACTTGTAACCCGATCCGGCCACGGCGAGTCCCTCTAGGGCAAGCCAAAAATCGCGAAGTTCCGGTAGCTATTTGGAACGTCTGGCCTTTCGGCCAATTGGCTGCGCGTCAATTTGGCGCCCCGTAGGGGACTCGAACCCCTGTTTCCGGCGTGAGAGGCCGGCGTCCTAGGCCACTAGACGAACGGGGCCAAAAGTGACGCGCCAAAGCACTGCTATAGCTCGCCCACCCCAGGGCGATCAAGCACAACCGTCCAAAGCGAACCGCTTCGACGGATCGGACTGCTCAGGGTCTTCGGTCTGGCGTGCCTCGGATCGTCAGATGCAGCGTCCGCCGTCCACCTCAAGGGCAACGCCAGTCACCATGGCGGCCTCGTCAGAGGCCAGATAGACGGCAGCCGCGGCGATATCGTCCGGCTCCGACATGCGGCCGAGCGGGATCGTGGCGATGAACTTGGCGCGTGCCTCGGGCGTGTCGGACACGCCCATGAACTGTTCGAGCATGCCCGTGACGCCGATCACCGGACAGATGGCGTTGACGCGGATCTTGTCCGGGGCCAGCTCGACCGCCATGGATTTGGTCAGCGTAATGGCCGCGCCCTTCGAGCCATTGTACCAGGTCAGGCCAGGACGCGGCCTGAGGCCGGCCGTGCTAGCCGTATTGAGAATGACGCCCCCGCCCTGAGACCGCATCATCGGCACGGCAGCGAGCGCCGCCAGATAGATGGCCTTCACGTTGACGGCGTAGACCCGGTCGAACGTCTCTTCGTCGACGTCCGTCAGAGGCTGGTTGGTATGCGTATAGCCTGCATTGTTGACCATGATATCGAGCCGGCCGAACGCCTCCTTGGCGGTCGCCACCATCGCCTCGGCATCGGCGCGAGCCGTAACGTCGGCGCGGAGTGGGACGGCGCTCTCACCGATCTCATTGCACACCGCCTCGGCGCCTTCCCCGTTCAGGTCGGCGACCACCACGCGCGCGCCCTCGCGCACGAAATGCTCGGCGATGGCGCGCCCAAAGCCCGATGCGGCGCCGGTGACGACAGCGGCTTTGCCTTTTAGTTTCATGGCGTTTCCCTTCCCCGTTCCGTTGCTATCATGAGCGCTGTCGGAGATCGGGCAGTGCTATTTCGCCTGCAACCGGATCCGGCTCACGACCCGACCCGACCCGAGATCGATGACGGCGATCTCCGAGCCGTTGGGGCCATCGAGCTGTACCGCCATCCTGCGGCCGTCCAGCGTCATGCCCGATACCGTCGTGCCGGAGCCCACAGGCAGAGCGATCTCCGGGGCCAGAGGGCGATCCGCGGCCCGGTCCAATGATACAGGCTCCGGCTCGCTTTGCCCCAGGTGGGAGGCCTGATAGACAATGGCGGACATCACGAAGGCGAAACCGCCAACCAGCAGGATGCCCATAATGATGACGGCAATCTTGAGCAGGCGCACCTGGCGGGCATTGAAGACCGTGCCGGCGATCGGTTCATCGCCTGCCTCCGTTTCCGCCGTCAGTTCTGAGTTTTGGGAGTCCACGTGGTGATGTCCGAAGCGCAGCAACATTATGCCTTTGAAGTGACGGATGAGGACGCGGGCGAGCGCCTCGACCGCTTCCTGGCGCGCCAGCTCCCTGCGTTCAGCCGGTCCCGGCTCAAGACACTGGTCAAGGAGGGCCACGCCCGACAAGACGGGCGCACGATAGAGGAGCCCAATTACAGGGTCAAACCGGGCGACAGCTTCGAGGTCACAGTCCCCCCGGCCGCGCCCGCTGCGCCGCGCCCGGAGGCCATGCCCCTCAGCGTCGTTTACGAGGATGACGCGCTCATCGTCATCGACAAGCCGGCCGGCCTCGTCGTGCATCCGGCAGCCGGCAACTGGACCGGCACGTTGGTGAACGCCTTGATCGCCCATTGCGGCGACAGCCTGTCCGGCATCGGCGGCGTGCGCCGGCCCGGCATCGTGCATCGGCTCGACAAGGAGACCAGCGGGCTGCTCGTCGTTGCCAAAACCGATGCGGCCCACCAGGCCCTGGCCGCGCAATTTGCCGATCATGGCCGCACCGGCGCTCTGGTGCGGCGCTATACGGCCTTCGTCTGGGGGGCGCCGCAGCCGGCCAAGGGCACGATCGAGGCCGCGATCGGGCGCAAGCCCCATCAGCGCACGAAAATGGCGGTGCTGGAAGACGGCGGCAAAGCCGCAGTCACCCATTACGAGACCCGAGCGCGCTATGGCGACGGCCAGGGTGCGACCGCCAGCCGCATCTCATGCCGCCTGGAGACCGGCCGAACGCATCAGATACGGGTGCACATGGCCCATATCGGCCATCCGCTCATCGGCGACGCGACTTACGGCTCCGGGTACAAGACCAAGGCCGCTCGGCTGCCGGCTGCAGCCCAAACCGCGGTCTCCGCCTTGATCGGCCAGGCACTGCATGCCGACGTCCTCGGCTTCGCGCATCCGCTGACGGGCGACGCCATGCGCTTCGAAAGCCCTCTGCCGAAAGAGCTTGCCGAGCTTGCCAACAGCCTGGCAGACCTTGATTAAGCCGTGTTCTATGCCTATCTGCATCTGGTTGAGCGGATGTCCTAAGTCGTTTTTTGTTAGGAAAACCGGTATATAGAGAAGGGAATCGGGGGCTCAGAGGGCACCGGCTGCTCTAACAGGCCCTGGAGGCACTTTCCTCATGGCTACGAAGACACTTCCAAGCGTCGCCGCCGCCGGCGGTTTGTCGCGCTATCTCGAAGAAATCCGCAAGTGCCCCATGCTGGAACCGCAGCAGGAGTACATGCTTGCGAAACGGTGGCGCGAGCACGAGGACCGCGACGCCGCGCATCAACTGGTGACCTCGCATCTCAGGCTCGTCGCCCGCATCGCCATGGGCTACCGCGGGTATGGGCTGCCGATCGGCGAGGTGATCTCGGAGGGCAATGTCGGCCTGATGCAAGCGGTGAAGCGCTTCGACCCGGACAAGGGTTTCCGCCTCGCCACCTATGCCATGTGGTGGATCCGCGCCTCGATCCAGGAATACATCCTGCGCTCCTGGAGCCTCGTGAAGATGGGCACCACGGCGAGCCAGAAGAAGCTGTTCTTCAATCTGCGCAAGATCAAAGGTCAGCTGAAGGCGTTCGACGACGGCGACCTCAAGCCCGACCAGGTCAAGCAGATCGCCACGCGGCTGGGCGTGCCGGAAGAGGACGTGGTGTCGATGAACCGGCGGCTTGCGGGCGACAGCTCGCTCAACGCCCCGGTGCGCAACGACTCGGAGAGCGGCGAGTGGATGGACTGGCTCCCGGACGAGTCGGTCGACCAGGAGACCGCGCTGGGCAACTCGCAGGAGTTCGAGCGCCGCCGCGCCCTGCTGGGCGACGCGATCAAGACGCTCAACGAGCGGGAAAAACGCATCTTCATGGCACGCCGTCTCGCGGAGAGCCCGCTGACATTGGAGGAGCTGTCGAGCGAGTTCGGCGTCAGCCGGGAGCGCATCCGGCAAATCGAAGTACGGGCCTTCGAGAAGGTGCAGAAGGCCGTTCAGAAGGCCGCTGCCGCCGAGGCGGCGCCCGCCTTGACCCATTGAGCCTGGCCACGGCTGTCGATAGCGACGTGCGCAGGCGCTTTCTCATTATTCACAACGCCAATGCCGGCATGGCGCGCCAGGGCCTGTTCCGCGCTGTGCTGGACGCCCTGGACCAGCGCGGCGCGCACATCGTCCTGCATGCGGCCGACAGCGTCGAGGCGGACACCCGGCTGGCGCGGGACGCGGTCGCCTCCGGCGGCTACGACGCCGTGGTCGCAGCCGGTGGGGACAGCACCATTCGCGGCGTCGGCAGCGGGTTGCTCGGCACCAGCCTTCCGATGGGACTGATTCCGGTTGGAACCGGCAATGTCATGGCGGCGGAAATCGGGCTTCGCCGTCGCGCCGGCGACATCGCCGAGCATCTCATGACGGGGCCGGCGCGGCCGGTCTACGGCGCTCTGGCAAACGGCGAGCCGTTCTTCCTGATGGCGGGCGCCGGCTTCGACGGCGCCGTCATCACGGCCCTGAACTCGAGCCTGAAGCGGTGCATTGGAAAGTCGGCCTACGCCGCACCGATCGTGACCTCGATGATCGAGCCGCTGCCGCACTTGACTGTCGATGTCGACGGGCGAGAGCATCAGGCGCGCTGGGCCATCGTCACGAACGCGCGCAGCTATGCGGGCTCCTTCGTGCTGTCGCCCGGCTCGTCGGTTCACAGCCCCGAACTCACCATCATCCTTTTCCAGCCACGCTCCCGGGCCGAGTTGCTGGCCCAATTGGTGCGCATCGCGAGCGGCACGCTCGGCTTGTCCCCACGCGTGGCTCTGATCGAAGGCCGCAAATTCACGATCCGCTCCGACACGCCGGTGCCCGTCCAGATCGACGGCGAGCGCCTGGGCACGACACCCCTTGTGGTCGAGCGGGAGTCGCGCCAGATCTACCTGCTGACGCCGCCCGAGGTGCCGCAGAAGGGCCGGGAAGAGATGGCGCTCAAAGACGCCGCCTGACCGGCACCCCCTTCTTTGCAGAACATCTGATGTGATCGCCGGGGCATAGCGCCCGTTACGCCGCCACGCTAAAAGACAGGAACGTTTCCCAAGCCAATCCTGTTCAGCGGAGGCCCGGCATGACGCAACTGACACCTCTCTTTCCCAGGCAACAGGTCCCCGACCTCACCGTTCCGACAGTAGGCGGCGGCACATGGAGCCTCGACGACAGCACGGCCGAGAACTTTACGATGGTGGTGTTCTATCGCGGCCTCCACTGCCCGATCTGCGCCAAGTACCTCGGCGACCTGGAACGCAAGCTGGACGATTTCGCCAAGCTCAGTGTGACGGCCGCCGCCGTCTCCAGCGACGACCAGGAGCGCGCAGCGCAGGCGAAGGACGATTGGGGTCTGGAACGGCTGCCGGTCGGCTACGGCCTGGGTCTCGATACGGCTCGGGCCTGGGGCCTCTACATCTCTTCGGGTCGCGGCAAGACCTCGATCGGCATCGAGGAGCCTGCGCTGTTCTCCGAGCCCGGCCTGTTCCTGGTGCGTCCCGACCGCACGCTCTACTGGTCCTCGGTCCAGACCATGCCCTTTGCACGTCCGAGCTTTGCGGAGATCCGCGGCGCGGTCGAAAAGGTGCTCGAAATGAGCTACCCCGCCCGCGGCGAGGTGCTGGACCACCATAGGGCCGCGGCCGCCGAGTGAAGACCGCACAAGCGGTGATTGGCGCAACCCGTTGGCGTCATTGCCCGCGAAGGCCAGCGACGCCAGAGGCTCAATCAGCGCATCCGGTGTCGGCGCTCACCTCGATTGCCGGTGGGGTCATCAGCGTCTGATAAACGACGCAGTAGCGCTCCGTGAGCTTCATCAACGTCGCGCGCTGCTCGTCTGTCAGGTCCCCGTGGATGTCGAAGCTCAGCCGGATGTCCCGGAAGCCGACCGGTGCCTCCTTGTCGACGCCGAGGGTGCCGCGGAAGTCGAGGTCGCCTTCCGCCCTCACCGTGGCATCCCGGAGCGGCAGCTCCAGCGCCGTTGCCACCGCGCTCATGGTCACGCCGGCGCAGGCCACCAGCGCCTCGAGCAGCATATCGCCGGAGCAGGCGTGCATGCCGCTGCCGCCGGTCGCCGGATGCAGTCC
>JAKSBI010000427.1 GCA_022361215.1 Hyphomicrobiales bacterium
CGTTCGAGGCCGCCGACTACCGGGAGATGACCGGCCGCTTCGACCGCATCGTCTCGGTCGGCATGTTCGAGCATGTGGGCATCTCCCACTCCAGAACGTTCTTCGAGAAACTCCACGCGCTGCTGGCCGACGACGGCATTGCCGTGCTGCATTCGATCGGCCGTTTCGACGGGCCCTCCGTGACCAACCCCTTCATCGCCCGCCACATCTTTCCCGGCGGCTACATCCCGGCACTCAGCGAGGTGCTGCCGGCGATCGAAAAGGCGGATCTGCTGGTCACGGACATCGAGATCCTGCGGCTGCACTATGCCGAGACCCTGCGCCACTGGCGCCGTCGCTTCCGAGCCTCCTGGGAGCGCGCCAGCCAGATCAAGGACGAGCGCTTCTGCCGCATGTGGGATTTCTATCTTTCGGGCTCGGAAGCCGCGTTCCGCTACCAGAACCTCATGGTCTTCCAGATCCAACTCACGCGGGACCAGGCCGCCCTGCCCCTTCAGCGCGACTACATCTACGAGCGCGAGAAGGAGCTGCGCGCCCGCGACCGCGCCATTGTCGATGCGCCGAGACTGGTTGGGGAATAGCGGCCCACCGTCCTCCGCGAGGCCCATGTGCGGGCGATTTCAGCAAGTACGACTTTAGTCGCACTGTGAAAAGCGGGCATACCCTCCGGCGCGTTAACGTGCCCCGGTCGCCAGCGCCCGCGAATCGCTTACCTTCCGGGGATGGAAACGACACAGCAGCTGGCGCCGCAGATCGCCCAGGACAACGACCTCGCCTTCCGGGCGGCGCCCCATAACATCGAGGCCGAGCAGGCGCTGCTCGGCGCCATCCTCGTTAACAACGAGGCCTGCGACCGCGTCTCGAGTTTTCTCGAGCCGCATCACTTTTTCGATCCCCTGCACGCCCATATCTTCGAGACGGCGACCAAGCTGGTGATGGCCGGCAAGCGCGCCACGCCGATCACGCTGAAGACCTTTTTCGAGCACGAGGAGCCGATCGGCGAGCTGACGGTGCCGCAATATCTGGGCCGCCTCGCCGCCAACGCCACCACGGTCATCAATGCCGAGCATTACGGGCGCACCGTCTACGATCTCGCCGTCCGCCGCTCCCTGATCCTGATCGGCGAGGACCTGGTCAACCGCGCCTACGACTCGCCGGTCGACGATGCCCCCGCCTCGCAGATCGAGGAAGCCGAGCAGCAGCTCTACGATCTGGCCGAAAAGGGCAAATACGGGTCCGGGTTCGAGCCGTTCTCGGCTGCGCTGACCGACGCCATCGACATGGCCGCCAACGCCTATCGGCGCGACGGCGGCCTTTCGGGCCTCGCGACCGGGTTTCACGACCTGGACCACAGAATGGGCGGCCTGCAGCCGTCCGATCTGCTCGTCCTTGCCGGACGGCCCTCCATGGGCAAGACCGCGCTTGCCACCAACATCGCCTATCACGTAGCACGCGCCTACAAGAGCGAGCAGCGGCCGGACGGCAGCGAAGAGGTCGTCGACGGCGCCGTGGTCGGCTTCTTCTCGCTGGAAATGTCGTCCGAGCAGCTGGCCACCCGGATCATTGCCGAGCAATCGGGCATTCCCTCGGAGCGCATTCGCCGCGGCAAGATCGACCGCGACGAGTTTGACCGCCTGGTCGAAGCCTCCCAGGCCCTTCAGAACCTGCCGCTCTATATCGACCAGACCGGCGGCATCTCGGTGGCGCAGCTCGCGGCCCGCGCGCGCCGCCTGAAGCGCCAGCTTGGCCTCGGCCTCCTCGTCGTCGACTATCTGCAACTGCTCACCGGCTCGCACAAGCGCGCGGCGGAGGGACGCGTGCAGGAGGTCTCCGAGATCACCACCAGCCTGAAGGCGCTCGCCAAGGAGCTGCACGTCCCCATCGTCGCGCTCTCCCAGCTCTCCCGCCAGGTCGAGCAGCGCGAGGACAAGCGCCCGCAGCTCGCGGATCTGCGCGAGTCCGGCTCGATCGAGCAGGACGCCGATGTGGTTATGTTCGTGTTCCGGGAGGAGTATTATGTCGAGCGTCGCCAACCGCGCGAAGGCACGCCCGAGCACCTAGCCTGGCAAGAGGAAATGGAAAAAGTCGAGGGCTTGGCCGAGGTGATTATCGGCAAGCAACGCCACGGACCGACCGGCACCGTGCGGCTGCAGTTCGACTCGGCCGTGACGCGATTTGCGGATTTCGTGTCCGCCAGTCATCTTCCGGAGCAAATGGGGTGACAGCGCCCGCGAGCGCGGAGGCCTCGGGCCTGCTGACCGTCGACCTCGGGGCGCTCCGCGATAACTATCGCCAGCTCAAGGCCAAAGCCGGCGCCGCCCGCTGCGCCGCGGTCATCAAGGCCGACGCTTACGGCACCGGCGCCCCTCAGGTCGTGCAGGCGCTGACGGCCGAAGGCTGCGACACCTTCTTCGTGGCCACCCTGGGCGAGGCCCGCGCAGTGCGCGCGACGGCGGCCGACGTCACGGTCTATGTGCTCGACGGCCTGTTTCCGGAGGCCGGTCCGGCCTTTGCCGAGATCGGCGCCCGACCGGTCCTGGGGAGCGTGCCCGAGATCCGGGAATGGGGGGCCTTCTGCGCCTCCCGAAACGAGGCGTTGCCGGCTGCCATCCATATCGACACAGGCATGAACCGGCTGGGTCTTCCGCCTGCAGACGTGGCCGAGGCCGCCGCGGAGAGCGATGCCCTCGGCGCCTTCGAGCTAGCGCTGGTCATGAGCCATCTGGCCTGCGGCGACGAGCCGGACCATCCGAAGAACGAGGCGCAGCGCCAGGCCTTCGATACGCTCCGCGCCAAGCTGCCCGCTGCACCGGCGAGCCTGGCAAACTCCGCCGGGGTCATGCTGGGGCCGGCCTACCATCACGACCTGGTGCGGCCCGGTGTCGCGCTCTATGGCGGCCGGGCCCTCGTCGAGGGCCCCAACCCGATGAAGCAGGTCGTCCGCCTGGAGGGGCGGATCGCCCAGATCCGAGAGGTCGAGGCCGGCGAGACCGTGGGCTACGGCGCCACATGGACCTTCGACGCTCCCACGCGCGTCGCCACCGTTCCGATCGGCTATGCCGACGGATACTTCCGCATTCTAGGCTCGCGCGATGGCCATCGGGGCGCCGTCGCCTATATCGGCGACCATGAAGTGCCCATCGTCGGGCGCGTCTCCATGGACCTGATCACGCTCGACGTGGGCGCGGTTCCGGAGGAGCGGGCCCGTCGGGGCGCCATGGTCGAGCTGCTGGGCCCGCATGTGACCGTGGACGACGTCGCCGCGCTGGCGCAGACCATCGGCTACGAGGTCCTGACCAGTCTCGGGCGCCGCTACCAGCGAACCTATATCGGATAGCATGGCCAAGCCCTCACGCGCCTATGTCTGCCAGGAATGCGGCGGCAGCACGCCGCAGTGGGCCGGACGCTGCCCTTCGTGCGGCGCCTGGAACAGCATGGTCGAGGAAGTGGTGGGCGGCGCGGCGGGTCCGGGGCGGATCGCATCGAGCGGCGGCGCCGTCGTCCCGCTCCAGTCGCTGGCTGCGGAGACGACGGACACGGTGCGGCAGGGCACCGGGCTTGCCGAGCTCGACCGGGTTCTGGGCGGAGGCCTGGTGGCCGGGTCGGCCATTCTGGTCGGCGGCGAGCCGGGGGCGGGCAAGTCCACGCTGCTGCTGCAGGTCGCCGCCGCCCTGGCCGCATCCGGGCGCAACGCCATTTACCTGTCGGGCGAGGAAGCGGTGGCTCAGGTCCGGCTCAGGGCCGAACGGCTCGGCGTCGCCAAGAGCCCGATGGGGCTGGCGACCGAGACCAGCCTGGCGAGCATTCTCGCCACGCTGGAGAAGGCGGATGCCCCTCACCTCGTGGTCATCGATTCCGTACAGACGCTCTGGTCCGACCAGCTCGAGTCGGCGCCCGGCTCCGTCTCCCAGGTGCGCAGCTGCGCCCAGGCGCTGGTGCGCTACGCCAAGCGCGCCGGCGCGGCCATCGTGCTCGTCGGCCATGTTACCAAGGACGGGCAGATCGCGGGCCCCAAGGTCGTCGAGCACATGGTCGACACCGTACTCTATTTCGAGGGCGATCCCGGCCATCAGTACCGCATCCTGCGCGCCGTGAAGAACCGCTTCGGCCCGACCGACGAGATCGGCGTCTTCGAGATGCGCGGCGACGGCCTCAAAGAGGTCGCCAATCCGTCCGAGCTGTTCCTCGGCGAGCGGGACGCGGCCGCCCCCGGCGCTGCCGTCTTCGCCGGCGTCGAGGGCACGCGGCCGGTGCTGGTCGAGATCCAGGCGCTGGTGGCCCCCTCTCCGCTGGGCACGCCGCGCCGCGCCGTCGTCGGCTGGGACTCCAACCGCCTGGCCATGCTGTTGGCGGTGCTGGACGCCCGCTGCGGCGTGCGCTTCGGCGGTCACGACGTCTATCTGAACGTCGCCGGCGGCCTCAGGATCAGCGAACCGGCCGCCGACCTCGCCGCCGCAGCCGCCCTCGTCTCCTCGTTTTCAAATGTTGCACTTCCGCCCGGATCTATCTATTTCGGGGAAGTCAGCCTCTCGGGCGCGATCCGGCCGGTGGGACATATGGCCAATCGCCTTAAAGAGGCCGTAAAGCTGGGCTTCGCAAAGGCCGTGATGCCAGCAAAGATGGATCGCGAGACCAAAACGGCGGATCTGGAGCTCGCTCCCATCGCGCATCTGACCGAGCTTGTTGCACAGTGCCCGATTCCGCGGTCAAAAACCGCGGAAAACGGCGATGCACCCTAGGAGATTTACCCTATCTATTGGTCGAGCTGCCTTAGGCCTGCCGAACTGCGCAATAAGTTGGACCTGATGCCCCACTTTTCGGATTCGTGATAACGTTCCGCCTGCCAAAAGGATCACTCCCATGCCCGTGTCGTGGCTTGATGTCATTCTTGCAGCGATCATGCTGCTCTCAGGCTTTCTTGCGATGCTGCGGGGCCTGACCCGAGAGGTACTGTCGATTATGTCCTGGGTGGCGGCGGCCGTGGCCACGATCATCCTCTATCCGATCTATGTGGACCAGGCGACGCAGTACATCCAGCCCGATCTGCTCGCCAAGGGCGTGCTCGGCGTGGGCATCTTCCTGGTCACCCTCATCGTCGTCAGCCTGATCACCAGCCGGATCTCCGATCGTGTGCTCGACAGCCGGGTCGGCGCCCTGGACCGGACGCTCGGCTTCGTCTTCGGTCTGGCGCGGGGCCTCGTGCTTGTCGTGATCGGCTTTCTGTTCTTCACATGGGTGGTGTCGGTGGAAAACCAGCCGCCCTGGCTCCGGGAAGCCAGGTCCTTGCCGATCATCAAGCAGACGGGCGATGCCATCCTCTCGCTGTTGCCGGAGAACCCTGAAGAAATCATCCCCGGCCTGAAACCGAAGGAGGAGTCCGCGACGCAACCGGGGCAGAGATCAGAGGCTCAGGGCGGCGGCAGGATTGCCGTGAAGCGGCCCAGCGAGTATCAACAGAGCGAGCGGCGGGGCTTGAATCAGCTTTTGGAGACAACGGGACAGCCAGGACAACCGAGGCAATAGGTGTCCAACAGTGGGGCGCACGGGCAATGATGAACCAGCAAGATAGTCGTGGCCACGGGGCGGCCGCGCCTGCCGAAGCGGATTGGCGCGACGGCGACACGCTTCGCGAGGAATGCGGGGTCTTCGGGATCTTCGATCATCCCGACGCGGCAGCGCTGACGGCTCTTGGGCTGCATGCGCTTCAGCATCGCGGCCAGGAAGCGGCGGGGATCGTAACGTTTTCGGGCAACCGCTTTCACTCCGAGCGCCGGCTGGGCCTGGTGGGCGACCATTTCACCAAGCACAGCGTAATCGAGCCGCTCGTCGGCAATTTCGCCATCGGGCACGTACGCTACTCCACCACCGGCGACACGGTGATGCGCAACATCCAGCCGCTGTTCGCGGACCTGGACGCCGGCGGCTTCGCGCTTTGCCACAACGGCAACCTGACGAACGCCCTATCGCTGCGCAAGGCCCTCATCGAGCAGGGCGCCATCTGCCAGTCCACCACGGACACGGAGGTGCTGATCCACCTGGTGGCCCGCAGCAAGAAGAGCCATTTTGCGGAGAAGTTCATCGAGGCGCTGCTGCAGATCGAGGGCGCCTATGCCTTTGTCGGCCTGACCAACAAGAAGCTGATCGGTGCGCGGGATCCGCTGGGGATCCGGCCTCTGATGCTCGGCAAGCTCGGCAACTCCTATGTGCTGGCGTCGGAGACCTGCGCCTTCGACATCATCGGCGCCGAGGTCGTGCGCGAGGTCGAGAACGGCGAGGTGGTGATCATTACCAAGGACGGCATCGAGAGCCACCGGCCGTTTCCGCGGCAGCCGGCCCGGCCGTGCATCTTCGAGTACATCTATTTCGCCCGCCCGGATTCCATCGTCGGCGGACGCAGCGTCTACGACGTCCGCAAGCAAACCGGCCGCCAGCTCGCCCGCGAGGCGCCGACCAATGCCGACGTCGTCATTCCGGTCCCGGACTCAGGCGTGCCGGCAGCCATCGGCTACGCTCAGGAGGCCGGCATTCCCTTCGAGCTCGGCATCATCCGCAACCACTATGTGGGGCGCACCTTCATCGAGCCCGAGCAGCAGATCCGCCAGCTCGGCGTCAAGCTCAAACACAGCGCCAACCAGGGCGCCGTGCGCGGCAACCGAGTGGTGCTGATCGACGACAGCATCGTGCGCGGCACGACCTCGGTGAAAATCGTGCAGATGATGCGCGAGGCGGGCGCCGCGGAGGTGCATATGCGCATCGCCTGCCCGCCGATCACCCATCCCGACTTCTATGGCATCGATACGCCGGATCGGGACAAGCTGCTGGCGGCGAACCACGATCTCGATGGCATGCGCCACTATATCGGCGCCGACTCCCTGGACTTCCTCTCCATCGACGGGCTCTACAAGGCCGTGGGCTATGACGGCCGCGACCCGGAGACCCCGCAGTTCACCGATCACTGCTTCACGGGCGACTATCCGACCCGC
>JAKSBI010000134.1 GCA_022361215.1 Hyphomicrobiales bacterium
GGAGATGGTGATGCCCGGAGACAACTGCACGATGGAGGTCGAGCTTATCGTGCCGATCGCGATGGAGGAGAGCCTCCGCTTCGCGATCCGCGAAGGCGGCCGTACCGTCGGCGCAGGCGTCGTCGCAAGCATCATAGAGTAAATGGGACAGGAAGAGGCGCGCTCCAGGGCGCGCCTCTTCATTTGAGGTTAGCGATATGCAAAGCCAGAACATCAGGATCCGGCTCAAGGCCTTCGATCACCGCATCCTGGATGCCTCGACGAAGGAGATCGTGAACACGGCGAAGCGCACCGGCGCGGCCGTGCGCGGCCCGATCCCGCTGCCGACCCAGATCGAGAAGTTCACGGTCAATCGGTCGCCGCATATCGACAAGAAGAGTCGCGAGCAGTTCGAGATGCGTACCCACAAGCGGCTGCTCGACATCGTCGACCCGACGCCCCAGACCGTGGACGCGCTCATGAAGCTGGACCTTGCCGCCGGCGTCGACGTGGAGATCAAGCTCTGAGGCTTTTGCCCGGACGAGCCCAAGGATTGGACCGATGCGATCAGGCGTTATCGCACAGAAGATGGGAATGACCCGGATCTTCACGGACGCGGGGGAGAACATCCCCGTGACCGTGCTGAAGCTGGACAGCTGCCAGGTCGTCGCCCATCGCACGCAGGAGAAGAACGGCTACACGGCGCTGCAGCTCGGTGTCGGGGGCCGCAAGGTGAAGAACGTGCCGAAGGCCGAGCGCGGCCACTTCGCCGTGGCCAAGGTGGAGCCGAAGCGGCAGATGGCCGAGTTCCGGGTGAGCCCGGAGAACATGATCGGTATCGGCGCCGAGATCACCGCCGATCATTTCATCGAAGGCCAGTTCGTGGACGTCTCGGGCACCAGCATCGGCAAGGGCTTCGCCGGTGCCATGAAACGGCACGGCTTCGGCGGCCTGAGGGCGTCGCACGGCGTCTCGGTCAGCCACAGGTCCCACGGCTCGACGGGCCAGTGCCAGGACCCCGGCAAGGTCTTCAAGGGCAAGAAGATGGCCGGTCAGATGGGCAATACGCGCGTCACCACGCAGAACCTGAAGGTCGTCAAGACCGACACCGACCGCGGCCTGATCATGGTGCGCGGTGCGGTGCCCGGCGCCAAGGGCGGCTGGGTGCTGCTGCGCGACGCGGTCAAGAAGCGGCTGCCGGAGGACGCGCCGGTTCCGGGCGCCTTCCGGGGCGGCGCGGCGCCCGAGGCGCCGAAGGAGGACGCCGAGGCCGAGGCTGCGCCCGCTGAGGATCAGGCGCCCGATGCGGCGGCCAGTGACGCCGAGGAGAAGGGGCAGGAGTGATGAAGGCAGACGTCACCACTCTCGAGGCCAAGAAGGCCGGCACCGTCGATCTCGCCGACGCCGTCTTCGGGCTGGAGCCACGCCCGGACCTGCTGCATCGCATGGTGCGCTATCAGCTCGCCAAGCGGCAGAGCGGCACCCATGCCGCCAAGGGCCGGTCCGATATCACCGGAACCGGGCAGAAGATCTTCCGCCAGAAGGGCACCGGCCGTGCCCGGCACGGCAACAAGAAGGTGCCGCAGTTCCGTGGCGGCGGCAAAGCCTTCGGCCCGAGCCCGCGCAGCCATGCCATCGGCTTGCCGAAGAAGGTCCGCGCGCTGGCGCTCCGTCACGCGCTCTCGGCCAAGGCGAAGGCGGAGGAGCTCATCATTCTCGACAAGGCCGAGGTCAAGGAGCCCAAGACCGGCGGCCTGAGGAAGCAGCTTGAGAAGCTCGGCCTGCGCTCGGCGCTGATCGTCGACGGCACGCAAGTGAACGAGAATTTCGGCCTCGCCATCCGGAACATTCCGGATGTCGACCTGCTGCCGGCCCAGGGCATCAACGTCTACGACATTCTGCGACGCGACACGCTGGTGCTGACCAAGGCCGCGCTCGAGGCGCTGGAGACCCGTTTCAAATGAGAGAGCTCGACGCATACGACGTGATCCGCGCGCCGGTGATCACCGAGAAATCGACCATGGCGTCGGAGAACAACCAGGTGATCTTCCGCGTGCGGCGCTCGGCCACCAAGCCCGAGATCAAGGCTGCGGTGGAGAAGCTGTTCAACGTCAAGGTCAAGTCCGTCAACACCTTGAACCGCAAGGGTAAGCTGAAGCGGTTCCGGGGTGTCATGGGCCGCCAGCAGGACATCAAGAACGCCATCGTGACGCTCGAGGAAGGCCAGAGCATCGACGTCACGACGGGGCTCTAGCGGGAACGCGAAACCATGGCACTGAAGACATTCAAGCCCATCACCCCCGGCCAGCGGAACCTGACCCTGGTCGACCGGAGCCATCTCTGGAAGGGCAAGCCCGTCAAGACCCTGACCGAGGGGCTGACCAAGAAGGGCGGGCGCAACAATCACGGCCGTATCACGGCGCGGCGCCGCGGCGGCGGCCACAAGAGGCTCTACCGCAAGGTCGACTTCAAGCGGCGCAAGTTCGACGTGCCGGGTACCATCGAGCGCCTGGAGTACGATCCCAACCGCTCGGCCTTTATCGCCCTGATCAGGTACGAGGACGGCGAGCAGTCCTACATCCTGGCGCCCCAGCGCGTTGCCGTCGGGGACACGGTCATTTCCGGCGAGCAGGTCGACGTCAAGCCCGGCAACGCCATGCCGCTGGCCAACACGCCGATCGGGACCATCGTCCACAATGTGGAGCTGAAGCAGGGCAAGGGCGGCCAGATCGCGCGCGCC
>JAKSBI010000370.1 GCA_022361215.1 Hyphomicrobiales bacterium
CTATAAGGGAGCGCCGCCCACCACGCGCCCCGGGAAAGGCCAAACAAAGCCGTCGCCGACCGTCAGGGCGGCGGCCATATGGCAAGCCGAACGGCTTGCCCCGCGTCAGGGGGCGTCACCTGGAGAGGACGAGACCCGCGCATGCGGGGCTCGGCGGAGCTTGGCGAGCGTGAGCGCGCCTAGCGGAGTAGCACCCGGTGCCCGGCCTCCAGGCCGGGCAGGCGCACGATAGCTACGGTAGTGATTTGGAAATCAACTGCGACAGCTTGGCTCGCATTCCGGTATCATGGGCTTCCGCCATCCACTCCGAAGCAATCTGAAGAGTCGTGGTCGGTACAACGCCCGCTTGGATCAGTCTCTCGATCGCAGGCTCACGCGTTTCCGGATATCGCGCCACAGACACGTCCGTGAGGAGGTAGGTATCGTAGCCGTCTGCCAGGGCATTCAGCCCGACGAAGGTGACCGCATCATCCAGCCAGAAGCCGCCTATGTAGAGATTGGGCCGGTTCTCGCTATGAATAGATGTGACCAGATCGCCATTGGACCAGGGTGTTCCACCGTCCGGCCAGTCATAGACCCGCTTACGGCTTCGCTCGCAGAGCGTCTGGAACCAATCGTCAGCTTCGGTGCGCCCTTCCGGGTGAGCGAAGTACCTGGGTATCTGGAGGATCTGAGCTGCCTCTTCGAGCAGCGCGAATCCTCGTTCGAGTGTCTCACGAAAGTCGAGCGGTATCCTTGAGGCGTGCCGCCTCGCCGGATCCACAAGAAGCACACAAGACTTCTCCGGCACCGACAACATAGATGCTTATGCCTTACAAAGCCTGATGAGTAGCCTTTTTGGTTCAGCCGAGTCTGCCGAGCTTCCTAACCAATGGTGCTTTGGGCCTGTCGTACCGCATCGCTGAACACCAGGCAGAGAGCGACCGATCGACGCCGTTGAACGGCCTCTCATGGATGTGCATGTCATCAACGGTACCATCTCCTCTCACCGGGATAGGTGGTCACTAAGCAGTTTTGCTCCCGTGCAGCGGTTCTTCCGTCGCGAGCACGGCGTAGCCGATGGCGGTGATGTGGGAGTTGATACGCTTGAGGTCGCGCAGGATGTCGATGTGCAGGCCCGAGGTCTCGATGCTCTCCACGAGGCCCTGGCGCAGGCGGTCCAGGTGGCTGTCGTTGGCTTCGCGCTCCAGCTCGCGGAAC
>JAKSBI010000789.1 GCA_022361215.1 Hyphomicrobiales bacterium
CTCCGCCCAGAACGCGCTGCCCGAGGTTCAGGCCGGCTTAGCCCGGCAAATGGCAAAGCCCGCAGACGACCGGCGGCACCGAAGGGCGCGGAACGCAGAAGGATTTTGGCCATGTACGCAGTGATCCGCACCGGCGGAAAGCAGTACCGCGTGGCGCCCGAGGACGTCATCGAGGTCGAGAAGGTCCCAGGCGCCGCCGGCGACATCATTCAGTTTTCGGACGTGTTGATGCTCGGCGGCGATGGCGCGCCCGAGATCGGCACGCCGATGGTGGATGGCGCCTCGGTGGCAGCCGAGGTCATCGACCAGACCCGCGCGCCGAAGATCATCGTCTTCAAGAAGAAGCGGCGGAAGAACTATCGCCGCAAGCGCGGCCACCGGCAGGAGCTGACGGCGGTCCGCATCACCGAGATCCTGACCGGCGGCAAGGCGCCCGCCAAGGCCAAGGCAGCCGCCAAGAAGCCGGCAGCCAAGAAGACCGAGGACAAGGCGGCCGAGGCGAAGCCCGCGGCCAAGGCAGAGGCAGAAGCCAAGACGGACACCAAGAAACCGGCGGCGAAGGCCGAGGCACCGGCCAAGAAGCCCGCCGCGAAGAAACCGGCCGCCAAGAAGACCGCGGCCAAGCCCAAGACGGACGAGTAGGAGACCAAGCCATGGCGCATAAGAAAGCAGGCGGTTCGTCGCGCAACGGCCGCGACTCGGCCGGCCGGCGGCTCGGCATCAAGAAGTTCGGCGGCCAGCACGTGATCCCGGGGAACATCATCGCGCGTCAGCGCGGCACCAAGTGGCACCCGGGCGAGGGCGTCGGCATCGGCAAGGACCACACCATCTTTGCCATGCGCGAGGGGCATGTCGCATTCGCCACCAAACGTGGCGGCCGCACATACATCTCGGTAATGCCGGCCAACGAGGCCGACTGACGGCGGAACATGTTCGACACCATCCGCCGGCGTCACATCGAACCGGCGGATCGGTCCTAACGGTCAGCAAAGGGGAGATGGGACGCCATCTCCCCTTTTCCTTTGACCGGAGGGACCGATGAGCTTGCAGGAGGACAATGGCGACGACCCCGGCCAGGGGATCGTGCTCTCGACACCGCGCCTGACGCTGAGGCCGCCGCGCCTCGCGGATGCGCCCCGGCTGGCGCGCCTGGCCGACAACCCGCGGATCGCCGTCGAGACGGCGCGCATGCCCTACCCCTACCGGGAGGCAGACGCCGTGGCCTGGATCTCCGAGCTCCACGACGCAGACGCGCCGCGCGTCGAGCGTGCCTTTCTGGTTCTGGAGGGCGGCGGCGACGGCGACATCGTCGGCGTTGCCAGCGCCATGCCCTGCGAGGGCCAGGACTTCGAGGTCGGCTACTGGGTAGGCGAGCCCTATTGGGGCCGCGGCATCGCCACCGAGGCCGCGCAGACCGTAATCGATCATGTGTTCCGCGAAACGGGCCTGCCCCGGCTGCTCGGCCGCTGCCGGGCCGGCAACTCGGCCTCGCGGCGCGTTCTGGAGAAGTGCGGCTTCCAGTTCCTGAGCACCGGCATGATCCAGTCGCGCGTCTTGAACGGCCCGGTCCCGGCGGAGGAGTTCATCCTCGAACGGCCGATCTGGCAGAGCCTGAAACACTGGGGGCGCAGATGAGCGCGGCCCGGGCGTTAAGGGCAGCGCGCGGACACGGTTGCGCCGGGCCCGAGAGCCGTCTAGAGCCACTATGGATCGAGATCCGGGACGCAGGCCTCCACCTCCATCGTCATTCCCGCGAAAGCGGGACTCCATTGGCGCTGGCGACCGAAGACATGACCCGAGGTTTTAACGCGCGCGAGGTTCGAGCGCCGACCGACCGGCTCTCCCGGGTGGCACCGATAAATGGATTGCAGGACTCGCTGGCAGTGGGCGCATGAAATTCCTGGACCAGGCCAAGATCTACATCCGCTCCGGCGATGGCGGCGACGGCTGCCTCAGCTTCCGGCGGGAGAAGTATGTGGAGTTCGGCGGTCCCGACGGCGGCGACGGCGGGCGGGGCGGCGACGTCTGGGCCGAGTGTGTCGCCAACCTCAACACTCTGATCGATTTCCGCTACCGGCAGCACTACAAGGCGGCCAAGGGCGGCCACGGCATGGGCAAGAACCGCGCCGGCGCCGGCGGCAAGGACGCGGTGCTGCTGGTGCCGCCGGGCACCCAGGTCTTCGCGGAGGACAACGAGACGCTGATCGCCGACCTGACGGCGCCCGGAGAGCGGGTGCGCATCGCCCGCGGCGGCAATGGCGGCTTCGGCAACGCCCGCTTCAAGTCCTCCACCAACCAGGCCCCGCGGCGCGCCAACCCCGGCGAGCCGGGCGTGGAGATGACCGTCTGGCTGCGCCTGAAGCTGATCGCCGACGCCGGCCTCGTCGGTCTGCCGAACGCCGGCAAGTCGACCTTCCTCGCGGCCGTCAGCGCGGCCAAGCCGAAGATCGCCGACTACCCCTTCACCACCCTGCACCCGAACCTGGGCGTGGTGCGCGCGGGCGAGGTGGACTTCGTGCTGGCGGACATCCCCGGGCTGATCGAGGGCGCCCATGACGGCGCCGGCATCGGCGACCGGTTCCTCGGCCATGTGGAGCGCTGTCGGGTGATCCTACACCTGATCGACGCCACCGAGGCCGATCCCGTGGCGGCCTACCGCACCATCCGGGCCGAGCTGGCGGCCTACGGCGCGGGCCTGACCGAGAAGCCCGAGATCGTGGCCCTGACCAAATGCGACGCCATCGTCGACGAGGCGGCGAAGGGACAGGCCGACGCCCTGCGCAAGGCGGAAGGCGTCGAGCCGCATCTGATCTCGGCCCATTCCGGCCTCGGCGTCGACCGGGTTCTCTATGCGCTGGCGGGCGTCATCGCCGACGCCCAGGCGGAGGCCGAGACACCGGAGCAGGAGGCGCGCTGGACGCCATGAGGCAGAAGCTGTCGAACGCCGGGCGCCTCGTCGTCAAGATCGGCTCCGCGCTCCTGGCCGAGCGCGAGACCGGCGCCCTCAAGTCCGACTGGCTGGCCTCGCTCGCCGCCGACGTCGCCGCGCTGAAGGCCGAGGGCAAGGACGTCATCGTCGTCTCGTCGGGCTCGATCGCGCTCGGGCGCCGGGTGCTCGGCCTCGCCAGCCACGGCCTCAAGCTGGAGGAGAGCCAGGCCGCCGCCGCGGTCGGCCAGATCGACCTGGCACACGCCTACGAGGAGGCCTTCAAGTCCCACGGCATGGTCGCCGCGCAGATCCTGCTGACGCTCGGCGACACGGAGGAGCGCCGCCGCTATCTCAACGCCCGCAACACCATCGAGACCCTGCTCGGCCTCGGCGCCGTGCCGGTGGTGAACGAGAACGACACGGTGGCCACCAGCGAGATCCGCTACGGCGACAACGACCGGCTGGCGGCGCGGGTCGCCACCATGATGAGCGCCGACTGCCTGGTGCTGCTCTCCGACGTGGACGGCCTCTACACCGCGCCCCCCGGCACGGACCCGGACGCGACGCTGATCCCGGAGGTGCGCGAGATCACGCCCGAGATCGAGGCCATGGCCGGCGACACCGGGACGGAGCTGTCCCGCGGCGGCATGGTGACCAAGATCGAGGCCGCCAAGCTGGCGGTGGCGGCGGGCACGCACATGGCCATCACCCAGGGCGGCGTCATGCACCCGCTGGCCGAGCTCGCCGACGGCGCCCGCGCCACCTGGTTCACCGCCCGCGCCGACCCGGTGGCGGCGCGCAAGCGCTGGATCGCCGGCGCGCTGGAGCCGCGCGGCTCGGTCACCATCGATGCCGGCGCCACGCGCGCGCTGCTCGCCGGCAAGAGCCTGCTGCCGGCGGGCGTGACGGCGGTCTCCGGCGCCTTCGACCGGGGCGACGCCGTGGTCATCCGGGGGCCCGCAAACGAGGAGCTGGGCCGCGGCCTCAGCGCCTATACGCGGGCCGATGCGGAACGCATCATCGGCCACAAAAGCCGTGAAATTTCAGACATCCTCGGCTACCGTGGCCGCACGGAACTGATCCACCGGGACGACATGGCGCTGAAGCGAAAGCGCCCGGACGCAGAGTAGACGAGAGTGGAGTTGGGGACCCGAGATGGAGACAGCGCTCAACGTCATTGACGGCACTCAAGACATCGCCGGCCGGATGGCCGCGCTCGGCCGTGCGGCGCGCGCCGCAGCGCGGGAGCTGGCCCTGGCGCCGGCCGAGGCCAAGAACCGGGCGCTCGCCGCCATGGCCGAGGCCATCCGCGCGGACGTCGAGGGCTGCCTGAAGGCCAACGCGCTGGACCTCGCCGCGGCGGAGCAGAAGGGCCGGCCGGCAGCCTTTCTGGACCGGCTGACGCTGACGCCGGAGCGCATCGCGGCCATGGCCCAGGGCCTCGACGAGATCGCGGCGCTGGCCGATCCAGTGGGCGACGTCATCGCCTCGTGGGAGCGGCCCAACGGCCTCAGGATCGAGCGCGTGCGCGTGCCGCTGGGCGTCATCGGCATCGTCTACGAGAGCCGTCCGAACGTCACCGCCGACGCCGGCGGCCTCTGCCTCAAGTCCGGAAACGCCGTGATCCTGCGCGGCGGCTCGGAGAGCCATCATTCGAGTAGCGCCATCCATCGCTGCCTGCTCGCAGGCCTGGCGGCGGCGGGCCTGCCCGAGGCCGCCATTCAGATCGTGCCGACCACGGACCGCGAGGCCGTCGGCCTGATGCTCAAGGGGCTCGACGGCGCCATC
>JAKSBI010000643.1 GCA_022361215.1 Hyphomicrobiales bacterium
CCAGCACACGCACGCCTTCGGTAACCTGGTCGCAGACATCCTCGTGCACCAACAGACGCGACCCGGCCACGCAGGTCTGACCCGTGGATCCGAAAATCCCGGAGGCGGCTGCGGGAATGGCGCGGTCGAGGTCTGCGTCCGAGAAGATGATGTTTGCCGACTTGCCGCCGAGCTCGAGGGTGAGCGACTTGATCCCTTTGGCGGCCGCATCGTAAGCGCGCATGCCGGCCTCGACGCCGCCGGTCAGCGAGATCTTGGCGACCTTGGGATGCGATGCGAGCGGTGCGCCGGCTTCTTCGCCGAAACCTGTTACAACGTTCACGACGCCCGCCGGCACCCCGGCCTCTGCGATGAGCCGCATGAACTCCAAGGTCGACGTGGACGTGTACTCGGAGGGCTTGACCACCATGGTCGCGCCCGCCGCCAGCGCCGGCGCCAGCTTCAAGCCGAGAAGCCGCAGCGGCGAATTCCAAGGCGTGATCGCCGCCACAACGCCAACCGGCTCGTAGCGGGTGTAGACAAACATCTTGGCGTCATCCACCGGTATGGTCTTGCCTTCGATCTTATCGGCAAGGCCGGCATAGTATTGATAGACCCAGCGCAGATTCTCGATCTGGGCGCGGACTTCGGTGATCGACTTGCCGTTGTCCCGGATCTCCGCCTGAGCCAGGACCTCCACGTTGTCATCGATCAGTCGGGCCAGGCGAAACAGGATCTCTCCGCGCAGGCGCGGCCTCAGCCTTGGCCATTCACCCTCATGAAGCGCACGATCGGCAGCCTCGACCGCCTTGTCCACGTCGGCCGCGCCGCCGCGGGCTACATAGGCCCATGTCTCGCTCGTATATGGGTTTTCGGTTGGGAACCATTCGTTGCCGAGTGGATCGCATTCTGCGCCGTCGATCCACAAGCGGTAACGCGTGGCATCGTCTGGCATCGGTGTATCGGACATGTGGTGTGCTCTTCTCGGCTGATCGGCGTCAGTAGATGAGGCGGCCGCCCGACAGGTCGAAGGCGGCGCCGGTGGAATAGGACAGCTCCTCCGAGCACAGCCAGGCGACCATCGCGGCGGCCTCCCCGACCTCGGCGAACCGGCCGATGGGAATCCTCGCCTTGACGGTTTCCAGGTGCTCTTGGCTCCTCGATTGCAGGAAATCGGTCGTGATGGTCGCCGGCGCGACGCAATTGACGAGGATGTTCGAGCTGGCGAGCTCCTTGGCGAGGCTCTTGGTCATGGTCATGACCGCCGATTTGGCGGCGCTGTAGGGAATGGTCTTGGGGTTGCCTTCCTTGGCGTTCGCAGAGGAGATGTTGACGATACGGCCGTATCCGTTCCTTTCGAGGTGCGGAACGGCGGCACGGCAGCACAGAAAGGTGCCGGTCGCGTTGACGTCATAGACCTGGCGCCACTCGGCCAAGGAAATCTCGGTTATCTGCTTGTTCGGACCGCCGATGCCGGCATTGTTGACAAGAATGTCGAGGCCGCCCATGGCCGCGACCGCTTCTTCCGTCGCGGCTTCGACCTGCCCCTCGTCGCTCACGTCGACGACGCGCATATCGACGTCCCCGTGCGCGGACAGATCCTTGGCGGTCGCCGCGAGGTCGGCGGTGCCGATATCCCAGATCGACACTCGGGCGCCTGAGATCATGAGCCGTTTTGCAATCCCGGCTCCGAGGCCCTTCGCGCCTCCGGTGATGATGGCGCGGCGGCCGTTGAGATCAATCCGGTTCAAGGCATCTCTCCTTGCTGGCTTAAGGCTGTTGCTATTGCCGGGCGTCAATCCGCGACGACAGTGCTCTGGCGGGCGCGACCGCTCCACGGCATGGACCGGGAGATGCCGTAAATCAGCGCGATCAGCGAAAACACGAGCAGGGTGGCGGCGATCGGCCGGTCCAGGATGCCCATCGGATCGTAGTCGATGACCTGCAGCGTTTTGACGAAGTTGTCCTCGCCGATCTTGCCAAGGATCAGGCCCAGCACGAGCCCAGGGATCGAATAGCCCGTGGTGCGCAGGAAATACCCGACAATCCCGGCAACCAGGGTGACCCACACGTCGATCACCAGATTGCGCAGTGAATAGGCGCCGATCACCGACATCAGCAGGATGAATGGCGCCAGGACGCCGTACGGAACGCGCAGCAAGTGCACGATCGTCTTGGTCTCCAGATAGCCGAGCAAAAGAATGCTGATATTGGCGACGAACATGGCTGCGAAGACCATCCACACCAGATTGGCGCTGGTGATGAACACCAGGGGGCCGGGATCGATGCCGTGCATTTGGAAGGCGCCCAACATCATCGCCGTCAGCGCGCCGCCGGGCAGCCCGAGTGCCAGGAGCGGAATCAGCGCACTGGCCGTGGCGGCGTTGTTCGATGTTTCCGAAGCGACGACCCCGGCGATGTTGCCTTTGCCGAAGGGGGGATCGCTCTTTTCCGTTTTCAGGGCGAAGGCGTAGCTCAAGAACGCGGCGAGCGTCGCACCGACGCCCGGCAGGACTCCGGCGAAAAAGCCGATCCCAGTGGAGCGGGTCACCAGCCATTTCATGCGCCAGAACTCGGCAATCTTGGGAAAGTCGATATGGACATGGGGCGCTTGGCGGCCGCGCCGTGCGAGCTGATGGGCTTGAACGAACAACTCGGACACCGCGAACAACCCAAGGATCAGCGCCACGAAGCTGATCCCCGCGGAGAGAAACGAGGTGCCGAAGGTAAACCGGGTCAGTCCGCTCGTCGGCTCCGTGCCGACCGTCGCCAGCAGCATACCGGCCAGCACCGACAGCCAGCCTTTCCAATAGCTGTCGGCACCGACCGTCGCGCACATCGCAAGGCCAAACACCACAAGCGCAAAGACCTCCGCCGGGCCGAAGGCCCGCACCGCCCAATAGGCGACCGGCTCGATCGCGATCATCATTGCGATGCACGATAGCGTTCCGCCGACCGCAGAGGCCGTCACCGACGCGCCGATCGCGCGCCCGGCCTGGCCCTGCCGGGTCATCGGATAGCCGTCAAAGGCGGTCGGCGCGTTCTCGGGGCTTCCAGGAATGTTGAACAGAATCGCGGTGACAGCGCCGCCGTAGACGCCGGCCACATAGATGACGCCGAAGAACATGATGGCGTTCTCGGGCGACAGGTACACCGAAAAGGGCAGCACAATGGCTGCCAGCGTCAGCAGATTCACGCCCGGCACGGCGCCGAAGACCAGCCCGCCCAGCAATCCGGCCAGCAGCACCAGAATCGACGACGGGCTTGTGAAAAGGTCGCTCAGTCCACCGAGGAACATCTCCATTGCCGCGCCTAGCCCCTGATGGTCTCGACGATGGCGGTATTGAATTCGTAGAAGCCCTCGACATTGCCGGTCGGCAGAGGCACGAACAAAAACCTCGTGAACAGCACGGAGATCGCCGCCACCAAAACGAAGGACGTGATCAGCAAGTGCTGCCAGCGATATTCTCGAAACACGATCATGAAACCCGTGACCAGAAACGGCGTGGTGACGAAAAAGCCGAGCTTGGGCAGCAAAAAAACGTAGGCGGCGCAGACCAGGATACTGATGCCGAGCCGGGCGGACTGCCCCTGCCCGTCGTCGATCGGCGGCGAGACGTCTGTGTCATGCTGTCTGCGCTGCGCCGCCCGCAATTGGTTGTAGCGTTCCAGGCCGTGCATGAGCGCGGCGATCACGATCAACACAAGCAGCAGACGCGGCCATAAGACGATGCTGATGTCGGTGCCGAACATCGGCCGATCATACGATCCGCTATACAGCCAC
>JAKSBI010000072.1 GCA_022361215.1 Hyphomicrobiales bacterium
ACCGGCCGCACCGCGCATGAGGTCCATGCGGCACTCATGGAGCGCGGCGTGCGCATCGGCGCCCTCGACGACGTCAGGCTGCGGGCGCTGACCCATCTCGACGTCAGCCGCGCGGAGGTCGCCGAGGCGGCGGATATCTTCGCTGGCTTTGTAACGTCTGCCGCTGCCGCCTAATGAAAACAAGAAGGGGCCAGAAAGTCAGACAGTCGATCAGAGGAAACCCAAACTTCGCGCTCGCGCGACAACGGCTACAGAACCCGCTAATGTTCACGCTATACGTGCGCCCAATTGCGATCAGGTTCAACTAAAGCAGCACATGACCAAAAACCGTCACGACAAATATGGTCTCGAGTGGAACTTCAGCCGCGACACAAGATACGCCATCAGAACGTTTCTCGTGTTCGCTCTCTGGTTGATGACCGCAAGGGCGTTGCAGCGGAGCCCAGACCCGTCCCTGGCTGAATGGGGGCAAACAATGATCTGGGTTATGGTCGGTCTCGCCGTAGCGATTTTCGCGCTCGCTCCTGTTGTCTATGTGTGGGAACACTTCGAAAAGAAGCGTGCGAAGCGTACAAGGCGACGCTGGGAAGATTCTCTTTAGGGCAGAGCATCGCCGGTGACGTCACGGAGCCTGCACGCAACAAGTTATCGTCGATTACGGAACAAGCGCTGCGTCAAGAAGCCCGGCACCATGCGCGCTCCGGCCGATAGCAGTTCGAAAGTGCCGCTGTCGAGCAGTCCTGCCACTGGATCGGTGAAGCTCTCAAAGCCCTGCTGGCTGCCCGCCTGCCTCGTAATCTCATCGCGTAGTAGACCACCACCGGCGAAGCCGCCAACAAAGTTGCTTGCCAATCCGCCAGTGCTAGCGCCAGCGCTCCGAATAGTGGCACGACTTCCCAGCAAACGCGCGAGGTTCGGCTGACCTTGGGCAATGGCCCGGCGTAGGAGCGGAACACCGAGTCTTGCAGCGGCAAATCCGCCGAGCGCGGCGCCTGCTGGCGCTCCAGCGAGTCCGAAGGGGATGCCGAGTGCGACATTGTTGATGAACTCTCGGATATCCTGACCCGACAGGCCCTTCGAGTTGATGCCGGCCATCCGGCCATTGCGCACGAAGACCGGCCGGCCAAACTTGTCCTGGCCAATCTCCACGTCAGGGAACAGTTTCCGGATGACGTCGATCTTTCCAGCATCGGAGCCTGGCAGTAGTGCGAGACCAATGCGGTCCCGCAGCGCGGATCCGCCGAATTTGGAGGAATTGTCCCTACGGAACCGCTCCGGAAACAGGCTTGCGAACTCCTGCAAATCGCGAGCGTCCAAGTTATTGAACTGTCGCAGTTCGGGTTGCACTGGCGCTACGCGCGTCTCGGCCAGTGCCTGCCGCCGCCTCTCAGGAACATCCTGCTGGAACCGTTTCCGCTGCGCGCGCAACTTGGCAGCAGCCTGCTCTCGCCGCGCTAGCAACTCCCGCGCTTGCTGCTCTCGTGCCGCCAGGCGTTCTTGCTCCCGTTTCTCGGTCTCGGCTCGCTTGCGTGCAACGGCCTCCCTCATTTGCAAGTTGCGTTGCTTGAGAAATGCCTGCATTGCATCTGCCCGGCGCTTCGCCGCGGCTAGACCCTCGTTCTGCGCTTGGGATCTGGCCTCCTGCGGAATCGGTGCTTGCAGCCCAAAAAGCAAATTCGGATCGAGCTGGTCGTTGGCGAAAGTGACATCGTTCGGCGCCACGCGGCGCGGCGGCTGGCGGAAGCGCCGTTGCGGCGGCCGAAAGCTGACCGAAACGTCGTCGAAGACCATGCTGTCGAGTAGCGACAGCGTGTCCGCCCCGACGCCGCTGGACGTATTCTGTGCACGGACCGGCGGGCTAGGCGCCAGCGAGCCGAAGCTCGCGCCATCGAGGTCATCGAGCGCGGGGGCGCTCAAGTCCAGCCCGTCGAACGGATCGACCCGGGGAAGGCCGAGCAGCGACCGCTTGATATTGATGCGATCGAACTCCTCCAGCAGCTCGTCAATCCGCTGCGCGGGGCGCTTACGCCCTGGTCTGATTGCCATGGTGGTCTCCTTTGAATGGCGGCGCGGCCCGACCGCGCCTCGTGATGAAAGAGGGGGCAGACGGACCAAAGCCGCCTGCGCACACGGAAAGACTGGGCCGGGGCATGCCGGCTCAGCTCGGCCATCGTTCTGTTAGCCAGAACGCCGTTCAAAAGCTATTGCGGCCGTGCGAGCTCCGATGCGATAATCGCGGTGGAGGTCTTTGGCTCGGGAAGCGGCCGCGGCGGGAAAGCCCTGCGGAGCAATGGGACCTGGCGTCGTGGTGCGGCGCGAGGCCCAAGCGTGACCTCCGGAATTGGATCACTGTCAGCCAGCCTACACATTCGTGCGTGACGGATGTGCCAGGATCGATCTTCGAAGGTCTTCCGAGGAGAGCGGGGTCATGCCTTCAGTTTCCTCTCGCCCGCGCGAGTTCCTG
>JAKSBI010000553.1 GCA_022361215.1 Hyphomicrobiales bacterium
CCGCCCTCGTAGGTCTTGTAGTCGCCGGCCTTCACGCCCGCCTCGATGGCGGCGATGTCGAAGACCACGGCCCAGTCCTGCTCGCTGGAGGTCATCTCCTCCAGGCTCACGCCTTCCTCGGAGTTGTAGCAGGTGGAGACGGCGTACTTGCCCTGATAGTCGGCGTCCACGTTGTCCAGGTTGCCGTCCACGATCACCTGCCAGGCGACCTTCATGGTGTCGCCATCGACCGCCGAGAAGATGGCGTGGTACTTGGACGGGTCGTCCAGCACCGAGCCGTCGTTGGGGATCGGGATGCGGTGCTCGCCATTGGCGAAGATGTAGCCGGTGCGCGGGTACTTCTGCGGACGCAGACCGTGGATGTCCGACGCGTTCGGGATCGAGACGATCTTATCGGTCTTCATGATGTCGCAGCGGATGCGCGCGACCCGCGTGTTGGCCTTGTCGTTGACGAAGATGTAACGCCCGTCATAGGTGCCGTTGTCGAACGACATGTGCGGGTGGTGCAGGTCGCCGTTGGTCGGGAAGCCGCCCTTGTCCTTCCAGTACTCCTTCTCGCGCTCCAGCATGTTCTCGGTCAGGATCTTGATGCTCTCGTTGGTCTGACCCCAGCCGGTGGCGCTGCAGCGGTTGAAGACGGGAATGCGCATCAGCTCGCGCATGGACGGCACGCCGAGAATGCGCAGCTCGCCCGTCTGCCCGCTGCTCCAGAAGCCGTAATAGTCGTCGAGATCGCCGGGAGCGACCTCGGACTTGCCGGCCGCGGCCCTGGCCTGCTCGCCGAAGCCCACGGTCTTGGCGGCGAGCGCGCCGGTGCCCACGGCGACGGCGGTGCCGCCCAAGAGCTGGCGGCGCGACAGACCCAGCTTGTCCAGGATACCCATGGTCTCAATCCTCCTTCTTGGCATGCATGTTCATTCGATGACCGGCGCCTCGATGGTTCTCGTCCGGCCGAGACGCCTCGGCCTGCGGTAAAGGGATTTCGCCGTCTCCAGCGCCTCCGGATCGGCGGGCTCGGCGCCCGGCGTGCCGGCCTTGGAGGCCTTCAGGATCATCACCGGGCAGACCTGATCGTTGGAGTACATGACCTGGCAGTTCATGCAGTGCAGGCACTCGTTCGGGTTGATGTCGCCCATGGGAGTGATCGCCTGGACCATGCACGCCTGGGCGCAGAGGTGGCAGGGATCGCCGCAGTTGCGGTAGCGCTTCAGCCAGTCGAACATGGCCAGCCGGCCCGGTATGGCGAGCGCGGC
>JAKSBI010000237.1 GCA_022361215.1 Hyphomicrobiales bacterium
AAGATCGACGCGGACCGGCACGTCCTGCCGCTCGCAGGCTCGCGCGAGGGCCTGTTTTCCGCCATTTTTCCGGCCAAGCAGCGCAAGCCCGCCGCGGACCGGCCGGCGGTGCTGATCCCCAACCCGTTCTATCACACCTATGCCGCGGCGGCGGGCGCGGCCGAGATCGAGGCGGTGTTCGTGCCGGCGCCGCGGGAAGCGGGCTTCCTGCCCGATCTCGATGGGCTCGACGCGGCATTGCTCGACCGCACCGTGGCCCTGTTCCTGGCGACGCCCTCGAACCCGGAGGGCGCGGTGGCCGACGACGCTTATCTCGCGGCCGCGATCGGGCTGGCCCGCGCGCACGATTTCATGCTGTTCGCCGACGAGTGCTACTCCGAGATCTATGCGGACGCGCCGCCCCCCGGCGCGCTGGAGGTCTCGGCCAAGGCCCATGGCGACCTTCGCAACGTCATCAGCTTCAACTCGCTCTCCAAGCGCTCGAACCTGCCGGGGCTGCGCTCGGGCTTCTGCGCCGGGGACCCCGCGTTCCTGGGCGACTATGCGGGCCTGCGCAACGTGGCTTGCCCGCAGCTTCCGCTGCCGATCCAGCATGCCTCCGCCAGGATCTGGAGCGACGAGGCCCATGTGGCGCAGAGCCGCGCGCTCTACGCGGAGAAACTCGACATTGCGGACCGCCTGCTCGCCGGCCGCTACGGCTACCGGCGCCCACAGGGCGGCTTCTTTCTCTGGCTCGACATGAGCGGCCATGGGGGCGGGGAGGCCGCGACACAAACCCTTTGGAAAGAGTGCGGTGTCAAAGTGGTGCCGGGAGGGTACCTGGCCAGGGACACCGACGACGGCAACCCGGGCGCGGATTTCGTGCGCGTGGCGCTGGTCGCCGACGTCGCCACGACCGAGCGGGGATTGCGACGGATCGTGGAGACCCTGCAATGAGGATGTGGGTCCGATGGCAGTGACGAACAACGCGGCCGGACGCAAGCGTCTGCTGCCGGGCGCCATCGAGGCCGGGCTGAGGCGGCTCGGGCGGATGTCGATCGGCGGCGCGCTGGTCTCGCTCGCCGTCATGGGCTGGGTCAGCCTGTCCACCTGGTCGATCCACGACCCGAGCCTGAACCACGCCACCCACGAGACGCCGCGCAACCTGCTCGGCTATCTGGGCGCGGCGTCCGCCGACCTGACCTTCCAGTCCCTCGGCCTCGCGGCCGTGGCGCTGTTCCTGCCCTTCGCCGCCTGGGGCTGGCATCTGATCTCCGGCAGCCACGGCCCCGACAGGCTCAAGCTGCGCCTGCTGGCCTGGCCGGTCTCCTCGCTCATGATCGCGGCGGGCCTCGCCGCCTTCCCCGCGCCCGCGCGCTGGCCGCTGCCCAACGGGCTCGGCGGCATCATGGGCGATCTGGTGCTGGCGGTGCTGCAGCTCGTCGGCACCCTCCTGCCCACGTTTCTCGTGGCCCTTATCGGGGCCGTCGGGTTTCTGACCGTCGGCCTGCTGACCCTGCTCTTCGCCTGCGGCATCCCCATGACGGCGCTGGCGCTGCTCGTCACCTTCGAGCGCCGGGAGGGATCGAGCGCGATCGTCGCCATGACGCTGGGCGCCCTGACCCATTGCGTGCTGAGCGCGCGTGCGGTGAGCCTGCGGCTCTTGCGCCTCCGGCCGCGCCGCGAGCCGGGGTGGGACATGGACGAGAGGGACGACGACGACGTGGCGCTGACCTCGGAGCGGCCGGTCTTCCCGAGCCGGCGGCCGGGCCGCGCGGCGGTCGACCCGAGGGGGCGGATCGAGCCGGTGTTCGACGACCGCGGGGGCTTCGCACACGCCGAGCCGGCCGAGCCGAGCCCGGCGCCCGACGACAGCTTCGCCTACCCGATCACCCGGACCGAGCCGGCCGAGCGGGAGAGCGCGCGGCGCGTGGCCGCCAGCGAGGCGCCGGCGCCGGTGCCGACGGAGTACACCCTGCCGCCGCTCCGCCTGATGAAGGCGCCGCCGAGGGCGCGGCGCTCGGCGGGGATCGCCGACGAGACCCTGCAGGAGAATGCCCGGCTGCTGGAGAGCGTGCTGCAGGACTTCGGCGTCAAGGGCGACATCATCAATGTGCGCCCCGGCCCGGTGGTCACGCTCTACGAGCTGGAGCCCGCGCCCGGCACCAAGTCCTCCCGCGTCATCGGGCTGGCCGACGACATCGCCCGCTCCATGAGCGCGGTCGCGGCCCGCGTCGCCGTGATCCCCGGGCGCAACGCCATCGGCATCGAGCTGCCGAACGCACAGCGCGAGATGGTCTACTTCCGGGAGCTGCTGGAGACCGAGAGCTACCAGCGCTCGGAGGCCGGGCTGGCGCTGGCGCTCGGCAAGACCATCGGCGGCGAGCCGGTGATCGCCGACCTCTCGCGCATGCCGCACCTCCTGATCGCGGGCACCACCGGCTCGGGCAAGTCGGTGGGCATCAACACCATGATCCTGTCGCTGCTCTACCGGCTGACGCCGGAGCAATGCCGCTTCATCATGGTCGACCCGAAGATGCTGGAGCTCTCCGTCTATGACGGCATCCCGCATCTGCTGGCGCCGGTGGTGACGGACCCGAAGAAAGCCGTCGTCGCGCTGAAATGGACCGTGCGGGAGATGGAGGAGCGCTACCGCAAGATGTCCAAGGTGGGCGTGCGCAACATCCACGGCTACAACGCCCGGGTGCTGGAGGCCCAGGAGAAGGGCGAGACCATCGTGCGCACGGTGCAGACCGGCTTCGACCGCGAGACCGGCCAGGCGGTCTACGAGCAGGAGGAGATGGACTACGAGCCCTTCCCCTATATCGTGGTCATCGTGGACGAGATGGCGGACCTGATGATGGTCGCCGGCAAGGACATCGAGGGGGCCGTGCAGCGGCTCGCCCAGATGGCGCGCGCCGCCGGCATCCACCTGATCACCGCCACCCAGCGCCCCAGCGTCGACGTGGTGACCGGCACCATCAAGGCCAACTTCCCGACCCGCATCAGCTTCCAGGTGACCTCGAAGGTCGACAGCCGCACCATCCTCGGCGAGCAGGGCGCGGAGCAGCTTCTGGGCCAGGGCGACATGCTCTACATGGCCGGCGGCGGGCGCATCATGCGCGTGCACGGGCCCTTCGTCTCCGACGACGAGGTGGAGAAGGTGGTGCACCATCTGAAGAAGCAGGGCGTGCCGGAATATCTCGAGGACATCACCGAGGGCGACGAGCTGGAGGACGGCGGCCCCGGCGCCGACGAGACGCGGGAGAGCTCGGGCGACGATCTCTACGACCAGGCCGTCGCCGTGGTGCTCAGGGACGGCAAGGTCTCGACGAGCTATATCCAGCGCCGCCTCTCCATCGGCTACAACCGCGCGGCCACGCTGATCGAGCGCATGGAGGAGGAGGGCCTGATCGGCCCCGCCAACCATGCCGGCAAGCGCGAGATCCTGGCCGGCCAGACGGAAGAGGAGGCGCCGTATTAAGGCCAAATTTCCGTCGGTAAGTGATGGTCGCGGGGCGGCCTGCACGCGCACCATGCGGCGCGGCGGCGGCCCCAGGTTGACCATCTTCCCATGAATCATCTATGTCGAGAGCAATGAAACCGTCCGAGACGGCGGGGGTCATCATGAGCCAGAGGTTAGCTTGCCAGGCGGTTCTGGCCGCCGGTCTTGCCATCTATCTCGCAGCGACGCCCGCCGGCGCCGCCGAGAACCCGGCACCGCAGCCGGCCAATCCCGCAGGCGGTGGCACGAGCTGGTCGACCGAGGTGCTGCCCTCGCAGACGCCCGAGGCCGCGGCGACGGACCCCGAAGCCGTGCAGTTCGACCCGGAAGCCGTTGCCCAGATCGACAAGATCAACGCCTATTTCAACAACATCATCCATCTGGAGGGCCGGTTCACCCAGATCGACCCGAACAACGACCGCACCAACGGCCGCTTCTACGTGCAGCGGCCCGGAAAGCTGCGCTTCGACTATGCGCCGCCGAGCAAGATGCGCATCGTCTCCGACGGCCAGTTCCTGACCATCGAGGACCACGACCTGAACACGGTCGACAAGTTTCCGCTCGATTCCACGCCCTTCAAGCTGCTGCTGGCCCAGGAGGTCGACCTGCTGCGGGACGCCAGGATCGTCACCTTCAAGACCGTGGACGGCCTGATCATGATCACGCTCGAGGATAAGAGCGGGGATTCGCCCGGCCGATTGCAGCTTTTCTTCGGGGCGCCCGAGATCGAGCTCAAGCAATGGGTGATCACCGACCCGCAAGGTCTCAACACCCAGATCCAGGTGGCCGATCTCGTCGAAGGCCGCGAGCTGGAGAAGAAGTTCTTCGATACAACGACCGTGAGCTTTCCAAGCTTCTCCGACTAGGTCAAGCAAGGCTTCAGTATACGGCCTGTCGGGACGACGAAGCCCGCCGAGATTTTGGCTAAGCCGATTGGACCGGAGGGCGACGCTGACATTCAGCGCCGTCGCATGGGCGGAATTTCATTGTCCGTTAATTTTTTTCGCGCGAGCGATTGAAATCTGCAACCGCGCTCTTATCTGAAAGTCATAGCGGGTGTCGTCGATCATCATCGGTAGTGCCCCCCGTCTAGCCGTAAGACGCATTCGCTCGCGCCGGTTTCCCTCCCGGCGCACCGCGCAAAACGCGCTTTCTAAAGCGTCCAACCTCGCGCAGCGGTTGGACGCTTTTTTTTGCGCCCTTGCCAGGGCGTGCGTTTGATGGGACTCATCCACCCCGCTCTCCCGGCCCCGGAAACCCGCCCATGAAACTCAAGCTCGCCACCTGGAACATCAACTCGGTGCGCCTGCGCATCGGCCTGGTCGCCAAGTTCGTCGAGACCTTCGCGCCCGACGTGCTGTGCCTGCAGGAGATCAAATGCACCGACGGCGACTTTCCGGAGAAGAAGCTGCGGGCCATGGGCTTCACCCATCTGGAGGTGAAGGGCCAGAAGGGCTATCACGGCGTCGCCACGCTCGCCCGCGTGCCCATGGAGCGGGTCGAGACGCGGGACTTCAACGGCACCAGCGAGGCGCGCCACCTGGCGGTGCGCATCGAGACCCGCGGCCGCAAGGCGCCGCTGGTCGTGCACAACTTCTATGTGCCCTCGGGCGGCGACGAGCCGGACCCGGAGGTCAACCCGAAGTTCCGGCAGAAGCTGGACTATCTGGCGGCCATGTCGAAATGGTTCGCCGCTCACGACAACAAGCCGGCCAACCGCATGGTCCTGGTGGGCGACCTCAACGTGGCGCCGCTGGAGACCGACGTCTGGTCCCACAAGCAGCTCCTGAACGTGGTGAGCCACACGCCCGTCGAGGTCGACCATCTCGCGCGCCTGCAGGCGGCCCATGGCTGGGTCGACGTGATGCGCCAGCACGTGCCGCCGGAGGAGCGGCTCTATACCTGGTGGAGCTATCGCGCCCGCGACTGGCGCGCCTCGAACCGCGGCCGCCGGCTCGACCACGTCTGGGTGACGCCGGCGCTGGAGCGCGCCGCGGTGACCATGCAGGTGGTCGACGAGGCCCGCGACTGGGAGAAACCGTCCGACCACGTCCCGGTGCTCACCGAGTTCGATTTCGGGAGATAAGACCGGTCAACGCCCGACCCCACAGACCGTCATTCCCGCGAAAGCAGGAATCCATTAGCGGCTGCCAGTTCTAAAAGCCTCTCGGTTCCGGCGCAGACACAGCCAAGACCGCCATATCGACCCGAGCTCCACGCCTTCGTGCAGTCGCAGAGGCCAATGGATTCCCGCTTTCGCGGGAATGACGGAGCGTTTGGCTGCGGCCCGACCTCCTGCTACGGGATCAGCTTGTAGCCGCCCGTCTCCGTCACCAGCAGCTCGGCGTTGGAGGGGTCCTTCTCGATCTTCTGGCGCAGGCGGTAGATGTGGGTCTCCAGCGTGTGCGTGGTGACGCCGGCGTTGTAGCCCCAGACCTCGTGCAGCAGCACGTCGCGGGTGACCACCTTCTCGCCGGCCCGGTAGAGATATTTCAGGATCGAGGTTTCCTTCTCGGTCAGCCGGATCTTCGAGCCAGTCTCGTCCACCAGCGTCTTGGCGGCCGGGCGGAAGGTGTAGTGGCCGATGGTGAAGACGGCGTCCTCGCTCTGCTCGTGCTGGCGCAGCTGGGCGCGGATGCGGGCGAGCAGGACGGCGAAGCGGAACGGCTTGGTGACGTAGTCGTTCGCGCCGGATTCGAGACCGAGTATCATGTCGGCGTCGGAGTCCTGGCCGGTCAGCATGATCACCGGGCTCTTGTAGCCGTTCTTGCGCAACAGCTTGCAGGCCTCGCGGCCGTCCATGTCGGGCAGGCCCACGTCCAGGAGGACGAGATCCACATGTTCCGATTTGGCGGTGCTCAGCCCGTCGGCGGCGCTGCAGGCGGCGGCGGTGTCGAACTCCTCGTGCAGGGCGAGCTGATCCACCAACGACTCTCGAAGATCCTCATCGTCGTCGACAATGAGAATTTTTCGCGCTGTGCTCATCAGTTGCTCCCTTTGAACGGTCGTCAGGCAAAGTCTAGCACCGATTTAGGGGCCGACCTAACCGACGACAAGCGCTGCACCATGGTGGGACCGGCGTGATCGGCGGTCACATTCCGTCACATGTCCGTGAGGTGACGGTGCTGCAGGTGCGCTCCTCTCCACGAGCGCAGTGTGAAGGAATTCTGTGCCTAAAATCAGGCATTTGGCGCTGCGCCCTGGGCCGGGCCGGCATCCTCGCCCGGAAATGCGAGGGCGACGGAGGAACGCCAGCGGGGCGCTGGCGGCTCCGCCAGGCGCTCTATCGTCCCGACCGGATCGCGCGGCCGCGAACGGCGCTTCCGGTCCGGGCCATTAAGGTTAACGACGGCTGGTGCGACGCGCCCGGCGACCGCAACTACAACCGGCTTGTGCCGCTGCCCTACAAGGCGAGCGCCGAACGGCTCTGGCGCGACGACCCTCTCTACGACCTGGTGGTCGTCTTGGGCGTCAACGATCGGCCCCGGATGCGCGGCCGCGGCAGCGCCATCTTCTTGCATTCGGCGCGGCCCGGCTACGCGCCGACCGAGGGCTGCGTGGCGCTGCGGCAGAGGGACCTGCTGCGGGTCCTCGAACGGTGCGACCGGCACAGCGTCGTCGAGATCCTGATCTAGCACCCGCTCAGAAAAACTCCGGCAGCGCCCGGGCCAAGGCCGCCCGCACGCGGTCGCGGACGGAGACGCCCGCCGCGGGCCGCGCGAAGCGCCGGCCGGTGACCCGCTCGTAGAGCTCGATGTACTTGCCGCTGAAGGCCATCAGCGTCTCCGGCGGGATCTCGGGGATCGGCTCTTTGTAGGGGTCGCAGCGCGCCGCGATCCAGAGCCGCAGGAACTCCTTGTCCAGGCTCTCG
>JAKSBI010000773.1 GCA_022361215.1 Hyphomicrobiales bacterium
CGCTATCTGGCGGAGCGGTCGTAGCGGCCACATTCCGCCAGTCCCGCGAAAGCGGGACTCCATTCCACCTCGCCACGCGGCCAGAACCAACGGCTCCAGTCCAAACCTCAAGCGGATCGTCAACCAAGTCCTTTATCCTGCTGCATATGCCAATGGATTCCTGCTTTCGCAGGAATGACGGAGTGTAGGGCAGCGGTCAGCCGGTCTTGCTGGCCCCCGGCAGGGTCGCCGCGAAGGACGGGCGCCGGGCGAAGGGGGCGAGCCAGGCGGCGAGCTTGGGGTGATCGGGGCGCCAGTCGAAGCCGGGGAGGCGGGCGTCCATCTCCAGGGCCACGGCCAGGGTGAGCTGGGCCATGTTGCGGAAGGGCTCGGCCATCGGCGGGGTCTCGATCTCGCGCTCCCAGAGGTCGACCAGCCGCCGGGCGCGCTCGCGCTCATGGGCGACGACGGTCGCGGAGCGATCCGCCTCGGGGCGCTTCAGCTCCCGGCCCCAGACGCCGAGCCCGTCCAGCAGGCTGCGGGCCAGGGCCTCCAGCCGGCGCACCTCCCAGCCGTCGCGGCCCGGCGGCGGCGCGAACGCGGGCGGGCCGGCGAGGTGGTCGAAATGGGCGCAGATGAGCTGCGACTCCTCCAGCCGCCAATCGTCGTCGCAGATCAGATAGGGGACGCGGCCGGAGGGGTTGATCTCGTAATAGGGGCTGCCCGCCTGGCGCGTGCGCGCGGGCAGGATCTCCACCCGGTCCTCCAGGCCCTTCTCCAGAACCATGATCCTGGCCATGCGGGCATAGGGCGACGTCTCGGTGATGTAGAGCTTCATGGGGCAGCTCCCCGTGCGGCGTTGAGGGCCGTGCAGCCTATATCCGGCCGAGCGACGTGAACAGCCGCCCCCCCCTCTCGCGATGGCGTTCAACTCCGCGTGAGAAGGACCGCGCCCGGGCTGCACTTCCGGCGCCGGGCCGCATAGAGTGTGGGCCGCGAGGGGGCGGGACCCGATGGGAGCTCAACGAGAAAGACCGCGACCATGACGATCTGTCCGACGCCCCTGCGCCCTGCCCTGCTCGCCGGCCTCGCGGCCCTGGCCCTTCTGGCCCGTCCGGCCGAGGCCGCCGAGACCTATGCCTTCGACAAGAACCACACGCAGATCCACTTCTCCTACGACCATCTGGGGCTGACCACCCAGTCGGGCCGCTTCACCGGGTTCGACGGCACGCTGGTGTTCGACGAGCAGGCGCCGGAGAACTCCCGCCTCGACGTCACCATCGCGGCGGCCAGCGTGCTGACCGCGATCCCGCCCATGGACGAGCGGCTGAAGGGCGCCGACTTCTTCGACGTGGCGAACCATCCCGAGATCCGCTTCAAGAGCAGGGCCGTGCGCCGCACCGGCGCGAAGACCGGCGAGGTGGCCGGCGACCTGACCATCAAGGGCGTGACCCGGCCCGTGATGCTCATGGTCACCTTCAACTTCTCGGGGCCGCACCCGCTGGGGCCGGTGCTGGCGCAGTACAAGGACGTCCACGCCGCCGCGTTCTCGGCGCACGCGCGGGTGCTGCGCAGCGACTTCAAGATGGGCAAGTTCGCGCCGCTCACCTCCGACGAGATCGACATCCGCATCGAGGCCGAGCTGCACCGCACCAAGGAATAGGTCCGCACTCGCCCGTCTCGCCGTAAGGATTGCGGGGCTGAACACCGGTCCCGGCGATCCACTCCGCCGTCGTCTTCCCGCTTGACCGGAAGACCCAGTATCCACCGCCCTGGAGTCTGTGGCACGGCGGCAAACCCCGCAAAGGCCTGAGGTTACTGGATTGCCCGGTCCGCACATCAAGCCGGGCAATCACGTCTCAGGCGTGCACCTGCTGCGCCCGCGCACCGGTGAGTCTTCGCCGGGATGACGCCAAGGCGGGTCGGACGGTCATTTGGGCGGGGCGAGACCGTTCCGCGAGAGCCGCTGAATGAGAGTGCGCGGCGGCGATAAGCCCTGAAGCACCAAGCACCCATGGATTGCATTTTACAATTTCCGATTGAATGAATTTTCAATCTATACATCTATGTATGCGGCTGTTTGATCGGGTGTTGCTTTCTTGCAACCACTATCAAGAAAAGCACTGCCGTTTATCCGTTTTGCTTTCCTCACGTTGCCGGCGGCTTAGGGTGTGGTCCGATGGACGAGTTGGACTGCGCACGAGCACGCGTGGGCGACGGGAACCGCAAAGAAAGCCCGGCAAGGGCACGGAGAGCATCGAATGGCCTGGATCGGTCGGCTGGCTGGCAGCGCAGTCGCGCTTGCGCTTTTCCTTTCCATGATCGCCGGCGGCGCCCAGGCGGACGGGCCGAGAGACGCGCCCTCGGCACCGCGGCCTGCGCCGAAGACATGGCTGCCCTGGATCGAGGGCGGCGGCTTTCTCTCCACCGAGCGGCACCGCGGCGAGGTCAATCTGTTCGCGCCGATCTGGCAGTCCTCGGTGGCGCTGCTGTTCTTCCAGGGCACCGGCAAGGTCTTCGAGGACGATATCGAGGAGGGCAACTTCGCCCTCGGCTTCCGCCGGATGCACCGCTCAGGCTGGAACCTCGGCCTCTGGGCCGGCCACGACATACGCAACTCCGAGCTCGACAACACTTTCCATCAGCTCGCTTTCGGCTTCGAGATGCTGAGCGACCGCTGGGACCTGCGCGCCAACGGCTATGTGGCGCTCTCGGACCCGGAGGCCTCGCCCGGCATCGCCCAGGCGTTCCTCTCGGGCAACACAATCTTCATGACCGGCGGCCGGGAGGTGCCCCTTTCCGGCTTCGACGGGGAGGTCGGGTACAAGCTCTTCGGCACGAGCGGCGGCAGCCGTGACGGCGGCCCCGCGGCGCGCGGGCGCTCGCACGAGCTGCGCGTCTTCGCCGGCGGCTTCTATTTCGACGACCACGAGGCGCTGGAAGAGGTCGCCGGGCCAAGGGCGCGCATCGAATGGCGCATCGACGACGTGGTGCGCTGGCTGCCGGGCTCGCGGCTCACCTTCGAGGGCGAGTTCCAGTACGACGAGGTGCGCGACGACCAGTGGGAAGGCGGCGTGCGCTTCCGGGTGCCCTTCGGCGGCGGCGGACAGGATACGCGCGCGACGGTGCTGGCGTCCCTGACGCCGCAGGCGCGGCGCATGACCGAGAGCATCGTGCGCGACACCGACATCGTCACGGCCGCAAGCGAGGAAGAGGCAGTCTCCGACTACCTGACGGGCACGGCCTTCGAGACCGTCACGGTCGTGGACAATGCGGGCGACCTGCAGCAGCGCATCGACGACGTAGGCGGCGACAGCCTGATCGTGGTCAAGGGCGACACCCATCAGGGCCCGATCGTGTTGGGTCCGGACCAGACGCTGCAGGGCGGCGGCTCGACCATCAAGGTGAAGGGCGCCGAATCGGGCGTGGTGGCCGAGTTCACCGCCCCAGGCTCCAGGCCGTTCATCGAGTTCGTGCAGAACCAGGCCGTCCTGACGGTCGACCGCAACACCCACGTGGCCGGCATCGGCATCCGCGGCGCGGGTGCGGCCTCGGGCCTCGTCATCAATGCCGGCATCGCGCCGACCGCGGACGGCGTCTCCAACGTCGCCATCTCCGACACCATGATCATGGACATGGGCGGCGTCGGCATAGAGTTCTACGACAACCACAACACCGTCGTCATCTATGACACCAGCGTCCGGA
>JAKSBI010000604.1 GCA_022361215.1 Hyphomicrobiales bacterium
AGGTGGTCCTCCGCGTCCGGGTCCGGCGTCAGATCGTTCCGCTCGATCAGGAGCTTGGCGATGGGCCCGCCGATCAGGCTGGCCAGGATCAGGCCGAAGGTGGCGCAGGCGATGCCGATCTCCATGGCATTGGCGATGCCGAGAGTGTCCCTGATTTCAGGGGCCCAGGCGATGGCGGTGCCATGCCCGCCGATCAGCGCCGCGGTGCCGGCGAGCACGCTGACCGCCTGCGGCAGGCCGAAGAGCCCGGTGCCGATCAGGGCCACCACATTCTGCAAGACCATGAACGCGAGGGTCAGCGCCAGCAGGATCGCCAGCGGACGGCCGCCGGCGACCAGGTCCGAGAAGCGCGCGTTGAGCCCGATGGCCGTGAAGAAGTAGACGAGGAGCTGATCGCGGGTGTCGAGCTCGAACGTGACCGAGACGTTCAGGGTCAGGAAAATGACCAGCGTCACCAGCGCCGCGATCAGGCCGCCGCTCACGGGCTCGGGTATGTTGAAATCCCTGAGCAGCGCGAAGCGCCGGGTCGCCAGCACGCCCGCGAAATAGACGACGATGCCGACGGTCAGCGCCAGGAAGTCCTGGACCAGGAAGCTGGACGTCTCATCCATGGCACGCCTCCATCGCCGCGCCCCGCCCCATACATAATGGCCGGCTCAGGCCGGAATTGCGCTCGCCGGCACCACGGCCCCGAACCGGTCGGCCAGCGCCGCCAGGGCCGCGCGATGCACGGCCTCGGCCGAAAGCACGCCGCCGAGCGGATCCGGCAGGGCGCGCGTCGCCGTGGCGTCGGCGGCCACGGTGATGCCGTAGCCGTGGTCGAGCGCCGAGCGTGCGCTGGCGCTGATGCACATATGCGTCATGAAGCCGGCGAAGGTCACCGACGGGCGGCCGATGCCCTGCAGCACGTCATGCAGGCCGGTGTTGGCGAAGGCGTTCGGCAGGGTCTTGCCGACCACCTGCTCGCCGTCCTGCGGCGTCGCCTGAGGCGCCACCAAGCCGCCCGTCTCCGGGTCGAAGAGACCGCCGGGCTTGCCCTGGTGCACCACATGGACCACCGGGCTGCCGGCCGCGCGGGCGCGCGCCAGCAAGCCCGCCAGCGTATAGAGGGCCGGACCGATGCCCGCCAGCGGCACCTTGCCGTCCACATATTCCATCTGGGCGTCGATGATCACGAGGGTGGACTGGGCGAGTGGCGTGGGCTCGGGGCTGGCGCCCGCCATGGCCAAAAGTGTCTTCGGTTCCGTCATGTTGGGCCTTTCCGTTGCAAGCCGCCAGAGCCTCAGCTCTGCGCGCCGCCGCCCTCGGTCTTGAGCCAGGCGGTGGCGCAGGCCTTGGACAGATCGCGCACGCGCAGGATATAGGCCTGGCGCTCGGTGACCGAGATCACGCCGCGGGCGTCGAGCAGGTTGAACAGGTGCGAGGCCTTGATGCACTGGTCGTAGGCCGGCAGCGCCATCAGATGCGTCTCGCCGTTTTCGCCCTTCTCCAGGAGCGCCTTGCACTCGGTCTCGGCGTCGCGGAAATGCTGCAGCAGCAGGCCGGTGTCCGCGTGCTCGAAGTTGAAGCGGGAGTACTCCTGCTCGGCCTGCAGGAAAACGTCGCCATAGCTGACCTTGGCCGCCCCCTCGCCGCCGTTGAAGTTGAGGTCGTAGACGTTGTCCACGCCCTGCACATACATGGCGAGCCGCTCCAGCCCGTAGGTCAGCTCGCCCGAGACCGGATCGCAGTCGAAGCCGCCAACCTGCTGGAAATAGGTGAACTGCGAGACCTCCATGCCGTCGCACCAGACCTCCCAGCCGAGCCCCCAGGCGCCCAATGTCGGGCTCTCCCAGTCGTCCTCCACGAAGCGGATGTCATGGTTGGCGGCGTCGATCCCGATTGTGTAGAGGCTTTCGAGATAAAGGTCCTGGAGGTCGTCCGGAGAGGGCTTCAGGATGACCTGGAACTGGTAGTAGTGCTGCAGCCGGTTCGGGTTCTCGCCATAGCGCCCGTCGGTCGGTCGGCGCGAGGGCTGCACATAGGCCGCGTTCCAGGGCTTCGGACCCAGAGAGCGCAGCGTGGTCGCGGGGTGGAACGTGCCCGCGCCCACCTCCATGTCGTAGGGCTGCAGGATCACGCAGCCATAGGCCCCCCAATAGTGCTGAAGGGTCAGGATCAGGTCCTGAAACGACTGGTCGGGCCGAAGCCCGGCGGGCGGCTTTGCCTTGGTCATGGGAGCGGGGCCCGTGGATCGTCACGTTGCGGTGTTGGCGGGGCGAATTCGCCCTACGTCATACGGGGTTCGGGCGCGGGCGCAAGCGTTTCTTGAGGCCGCTCCGGGCGAAGGTGTTACTCGTCCTTGGGCCGATAGACGCCCCGCTCGTCCGGCTCGAGCGACGGGATCTCATCCTCCGCCTTCTGGCGCAGCGC
>JAKSBI010000042.1 GCA_022361215.1 Hyphomicrobiales bacterium
CAGACGGCCTCGGTCACCTTCAAGGCCGATGCGCCCGGCGTGCACTGGTACTACTGCCAGTGGTTCTGCCATGCGCTGCACATGGAGATGCGCGGCCGCATGATCGTGGAGCCGAGGGCGGCCTGACGCGATGACGCACGGGGCGGCACTGCGTGGCGCAGCGATCCTCACGGCGGGCCTGCTCGCCGTGGGGGTCGCGCTGCCCGTTGCGGCCCGCGCCGCCACCGTCCCTGTCGAGCCCGGCGCTGGCCGGCTGGCAGCGGCGGTAGCGGCGGCGGCCCCCGGCGACACGCTGAGACTCGCGGCCGGCCGGCACCGGGGTCCCCTGGTCATCGACAAGCCGCTCGGCATCGTCGGCGACGACGGCGCGGTGGTCGAGGGCAGCGGCTCGGGCCATGCCGTCGCGGTCTATGCGCCGGGCGTGGTGATCCGTGGGCTCACGGTCACCGGCTCGGGCCTCAGCCTGGCGACCCAGGACTCCGGCATCTTCCTCGGCAAGGAGGCGGTCGGCGCAAGGGTCGAGAACAACCGGGTCGAGAACAACCTGATCGGCATCTATGTCTGGGGCGCCCGCGACGCCGTGGTGAAGGGCAACCGCATCACCGGCCGCTCGGACCTGCGCATGAACGAGCGCGGCAACGGCGTGCAGATCTGGAACGCGCCGGGGGCGCTCATCGAGGGCAACGACATCCGCCGGGGCCGCGACGGCATCTTCGTCACCACCAGCCGCAACAACACCTTCCGCAACAACGCGTTCCGGAACCTGCGCTTCGGCGTGCACTACATGTACACCAACGGCAGCCGGGTCGAGGGCAACGTCTCGCGCGGCAACCATCTCGGTTACGCCATCATGTACTCGAAGAACATCGAGGTGGCCGGCAACCGCTCCGAGGGCGACCGCGACCGGGGCATCCTGTTCAACTACGCCAACACGGTGCGCGTGCACGGCAACGTCGTCACCGGCGGCCCCGAGAAGTGCGTCTTCATCTACAACTCCAACAAGAACGCCATCTTCGGCAACCGCTTCGCCGACTGCGCCATCGGCGTGCACTTCACCGGCGGGTCCGAGCGCAACCGCATCTACGGCAACGCCTTCATCGGCAACCGCACCCAGGTCAAGTATGTCGGCACCCGCTGGGTCGAGTGGTCCCATGAGGGGCGCGGCAATTACTGGAGCGACCTCGCCGCCTTCGATCTGGACCGCGACGGCGTCGCCGACACCGCCTACCGGCCCAACGACCTCACCGACCAGATCCTCTGGCGCTATCCGGCCGCCAAGCTGCTGACCAACTCTCCGGCGGTGCTGCTGCTGAAATGGGCGCAAGGGGCCTTCCCGGCCCTGCACCCGGGCGGCGTCGTCGACAGCGCACCGCTGATGCTGCCGCCTGTGGAGCTTGGCCCATGACGGCGGCGCCCTGCATCCGCGTGGACGCGGCCGGCAAGGACTACGGCCGGCTGACCGCCTTGTGCGATGTCTCTCTAGATGTGGCGCAAGGCGAGTGCGTCGCCCTGGTCGGACCGAACGGCGCCGGCAAGAGCACGCTGTTCAAGCTGGTGCTCGGGCTGATCCGGCCAAGCTCCGGCACGCTGCAGGTGCTGGACCGCAATCCGGGCGCCCGCGACTTCGACGCCGCCAAGCGGCGGATCGGCTTCCTGCCGGAGCAGGTGCTGTTCCACGGCGCGCTGACCGGCCGCGAGACCTTGCGTTTCTACGTGCGCCTGAAGGGAGCCGAGGCGCGCCAGATCGACGATCTGCTCGACCGCGTCGGCCTCGCCCATGCCGCGGACCGGCGCGTCGCCACCTACTCCAAAGGCATGCGCCAGAGGCTCGGCCTGGCCCAGGCCCTGATCGGCGAGCCCCGCCTGCTGCTGCTCGACGAGCCGTCCACGGGGCTGGACCCCGAGGCCCGCCAGAACCTCTTCCGCATCGTCAAC
>JAKSBI010000625.1 GCA_022361215.1 Hyphomicrobiales bacterium
CGAGGCTTTCCAGGCTTTCATCGCCAAGAGGAAGATCGAGGATCTTTCGATCGGCCGGGCCGGCGAGGGCTTCACCGAGGCGTTCGCGAAGGGAACGGACGCCGTGAAGACGATTGCGCAATAGGACTCGCAGACCACGCGAACAGGCGCGGGCGGAGGCGATCCCGCCCGCGCCAGCTTTGGAGCCGGACATGACCCCAGCCGTCACGCAACGTGGTGCCCTCCTGGCTCGTGAGCTGGTCGTGCCGGCGATCATGCTCGCGGGCGCGGGCCTCTACTGGACGGACGCGAGCAACCTCTCCGCAGAGGCGCAGGCCTTTCCATTGGCGCTCACCGCCCTGCTCCTGCTGCTGCTGACCGCCATTGTCGGGCGGGCCGTCCATCAATGGCACCAGGGGGAAAGGCCACGGGAGCAGGCGGACGAAGACCACCCGGCCGACGTCATGCGCTTTGCGGAGCTGAAACGCTGGACCATCGTTCTTCTGCCCGTCGCACTGATCCTCGTCTGGCAGCACACGGGCGCCGCCGTGGCGATCTTCCTCTATGCGCTGTTGGTGCTGATCATGCTCGGCGAGCGGCGCCTCCTTCGGCTTGCCCTGATCCCGGCCTGTCTCGCCATCGGGCTGACCTATCTCTTCAAGACGGTGCTCTATCTCCGTCTGCCCGACGCCGCCTGGCTTCCCGGGACCTGGCTCTAGGCGCCGGCCGACATGGAGCTGCTGGACCATATCCGGACCGGGATCGAGGGGGCGCTCGGCCTCTACCCCATCGCGCTCATCGTGCTGGGCACGGGGCTCGGGATCGTGGTCGGCGCGACGCCCGGACTGTCCTCGGGCATGGCGGTGGCCGTGCTCCTGCCCCTGACGTTCTCCATGTCGCCTCTGCACGCCATGATCTTTCTGACCTCGATCTACGTGTCGGTGACCTATGGCGGAGCGATCACCGCCATCCTGCTGAACACGCCAGGCGCGCCGGAGAACACCGCCACGGCCTTCGACGGCTATCCGATGACGCAGAAGGGCCAAGCCGGCGAGGCCCTGGGCGCGGCGATACTGTCATCGGCGACCGGGGGCATACTGTCCTACCTCGTAATGCTGGTCGGCATTGCCGGCGTGGCCACCGTCGCCCTCAAGTTCGGCGCGCCGGAGCTGTTTCTGATTGCCATCGCCGGCGTTGCCGTGCTCGGAGCGGTCGGCCGGGGATCGCCCGCAAAGATCTTCGCGTCGGGTGCATTCGGCCTCTTGATCGGCACCATCGGCGTCGTCCCGACCGGCGAATGGCGGGCGACGTTCGGCGATCCTTATCTTGCCGAAGGCGTGCAGGTTCTGCCCGTGCTCATCGGCATGTTCGTCGTCTCCGAGCTGATGGAGCTTGCCAGCCGCAGCTATGTGGTGGATGCCGAGGTCAAGGGGCAGCGGAACTTCGCCGCCATCGTGCGGGGGTTCGCCATCCCCTTCCGGCGCCTGACCACGCTGCTGCGGTCGTCCGCCATCGGCATGGGGGTCGGGCTCATTCCCGCGGCCGGTGCGACGCTGGCGGCCTTCGGTGCCTACAGCGTCACACGCCGCGGCTCCCGAAAGCCGGAGACCTTCGGCGAGGGCAACCCGGAGGGCATCGTCGCATCGGAAAGCGCCAACAACGCCTGTTCCGGCGGCGCGCTCATGACCACGCTCGTCCTGGGCGTGCCCGGAAGCGTGACCACGGCGGTACTGCTGGGCGCCCTGACGATGCAGGGGCTGCAGCCCGGACCGCAGCTGATCCACGAGCAGACCGCGCTGGTCTATGGCCTTATCGTGGCGGCCGTCCTGTCGCAGGTCGTCATGGTCGCGGCGGCGGTCGGCGCCGGCTACGGCCTGTCCGGCGCCCTCACCGTGCCCACGCGCATCCTGATTCCGGTTCTCATGGTGTTCGCCATGCTGGGCGCGTTCGGGCCGCGCAACGCCGAGTTCGACGTCTACCTCATGCTCGGCTGCGGCGCCTTCGGGTTCATCCTCAAGAGGTGCGGCTACTCGCCCGCAGCGGTGGTCATGGGCGTGATCCTCGCCTCCATCGCCGACAACGAGCTGATCCGGATGTTCCAGCTCTACGGTTCCGAGTGGTACTGGGCCTTCGTCGAACGCCCGATCGCCGCGACGATCCTGGTCGTCCTTGTCGGCGTTATCGCGGCCAGCCAGCTCCGCCGCCGCGGCCGGGAGCTGAGCGCCGATCCCGATCCGGTTCAGGAATAGCAGCAAAATCCGGGGCTTGAACGGCCCGGCCATATTGCATTGCCTTCGGAATAACTGTTGCTTTCTTGAATTCCTGGAATTGACGTCCACCTGCTATCCTGCTCGATACTGAGTCCGAGACGGTCCTGACCGAGCCGCACCGGCACCCCATGCCGCCGCTCAACCCTTGATGGACCGTGCGCTCGAGCCCATGGGAGAGGCCAGCGTGTCGCATCGATATCTGCTCGTTCTGCGCTTTGCCCTCATGAACCTGGTGGCCGTGAGCCTGACAGCGGCCGCCTATCTTCAGGGCTGGCTGAATGGCCTGTTCGCCAAATACACATTGAGCCTGAGCGCATTGATCTTCGCCGTGTTTCTCTACGGGCTGGCGCTCTGCGGCCTGAAGATCTGGGAGACCAGCGTGGCGCTGAACCAGGTCAACTCCGGCGCGCCCGACCCGGGCTCCAAGGCGGCGCGCTATCTCGCCAGCATCCAGTCCGGCGACGGCGAGAGCCGATCCATCCGCATCGGCATGCTGCGGCTGCAGCTCTCACACGGCATCGGCATTGTCCGGCAGATCGCCAACTCGCTGGTCTTTCTCGGCCTGATCGGCACCGTGATCGGGTTCATCATCGCGCTCTCTGGCGTCGACCCGGCGGCGGCCACCGAGGTGAACAGCGTGGCGCCCATGGTCTCGACGCTGATCACCGGCATGTCCGTCGCGCTCTACACCACCCTGCTGGGCGCGGTGCTGAACGTGTGGCTGTCGCTCAACCACCGGCTGCTGGCGACCGGGACCGTCAACCTGATCGCGGCGCTCGTCGAACTCGGTGAGACCCGTGGAACCGCTTGACGAATTTGAGGACGACACCTCCGGCACCGTCTTTCGCGACGTCATCCTGCTGGCGCTGATCGGCTTCGTGGCCATGGTGATCATGCTGCTGCCGCACATTCACAAGGCCAAGGAGGAGTCCGAGGACCACAAGGCGCCCGGCAACGTGATCATCGAGATGCACTGGCCGAGCGACATGCCGGTGGACGTGGACCTGTGGGTCAAGGCGCCGGGCGA
>JAKSBI010000469.1 GCA_022361215.1 Hyphomicrobiales bacterium
CGGTAGTTCCGGAACCACTCCCGCGCATCGCGAATGTTGGTCCGCTTCAACCGTTCCGCCTCTTCCGCCTCGCCGGCACGCATGGCGCGCAGGATCTCCTGATGCTGGCGCAGCCCCTCCTGCGCACGGCCCGGCAGCAGCACCAGCCGGCGGATCAGCACCTGGATGCGGTCGTAAAGGCCGTCGAGCAGCGTGCTCAGCACCTCGTTCTCGGCCCGGTCGATGCAGGTCTGGCGGAAGCGGCCGAGGGCGTCCACATAAGCGTCGAGATCGTTGGCCGCGAGGACGCGTTCGGTCGGCTCTCCGAAAAGCGCGATCAGCTCGTCCCAGCTCTCCGGCGGCGCCTTCTCGGTGGCGAGCCGCACGGTCTGCGCCTCCAGCACCTCCCGCACCTCGAAAAGCTCATGGATGCGGTCGGCTTCGAGGCGGGTGACCACCGCGCCTCTGTTCCGAACGCGCTCGATCAGCCCACGTTCCTCAAGCACGCCGAAGGCCTCGCGCACTCGGGCGCGCGAGACGCCGAACCGGTCCGCCAGCGCGTGCTCGCGCAGACGAGATCCTGGCGGAATCTCATGGCTGGCAATACCGCGGCGCAGCTCCGCGACCACATCCTCGGTCTCGAGTCTCGACGCCGCGAGACGCACCACCTTGCCATCTTCAGGCACAGGCGCAACCTCCCTTACATCTTGTTCTTGCTTGCGATCTCAGCGTTTGCAGACAAGATTGTCAACAATTCTGGAGGTGATTTCCTGCACGATCCCGGCAGTTCCATGGATGTCGCCGCGTGGCGCACCGGCGCGACACCCTGGAAATTCGTCATTGCCCAGGCCCTCCAGGCCATTCAGTATCCATCGCACGACGTTTGGCGATCCGCATCGGGAGAGACGGCCAATGGGCAGCGATAAGCAGTATGGCGGCAGCGGCATGGGCTTCATGGACGGCACCTACATGCCGGTCTCGCAGATGTGCATTCCGGTGACGGATATGGGCTTCCAGCTCGCCGACATGTGCTACGACGCCGTGCATGTCTGGAACGGACGCTTCTTCCGCTTGGATGACCATCTGGACCGCTGGGAGCATTCCGTGGCGGAGCGCCGCTACGACACGCTCGGCTACGACCGGGATCAGGTGGCCGACGTGCTGCATGGCTGTGTCGCCCGCGCGGGCCTGGAGGCGTCCATGGTGACGTTGGCCGCCACCCGCGGCAGCCCGGACTCCGCCCACAAGGACCTGCGCTCCTGCCGGAACCGCTTCATGGTCTGGGCCATGCCCTACTACGCCGCCATCGAGCCGGAGGAGGTCGAGCGAGGCTGCGGCATCGTCGTCGCCGAGACCATTCGCATTCCGCCCGACGCCGTCGATCCGACCATCAAGAACTTCGGCCGGCTCGACTTCGTGCGGGCGCTGTTCGAGGCCTATGACCGCAACGGGCGTTATGCCGTGCTGCTCGACCGCGACGGCCATGTCACGGAAGGGCGCGGCTGGAACATTTTTGCCCTCAAGGACGGCGTACTGCTCTCGCCCGAGAGCGGTGTGCTGCAAGGCATCACGCGGCAGACCGTGCTCGAGCTTTCCGAGAAGCTCAACATCGAGAGCCGGCTGGCGCGCCTGCCGGCTGACGATCTGCGCGCCGCCGACGAAGTGTTCCTGACGTCGACGGCCGGCGGCATCATGCCGGTGACACGCATCGACGACACAGCCATCGGCGACGGCACCCCCGGCCCGGCGACCGTGCGGCTGAAGGAGATGTACTGGGCGCTGCACGACGACCCGGCCTATACGACGCCGGTACGCTACGAGCTTGCCGAAGCGTCCTAATCGGGGTTAGCCGAGCCCCCTCTGCCGGCAGACGAACGCGATCTTCGACCGTTTCGAGGCGGTGGTGCCGACCTGCCCGCGCTCGGCCTTCACGGTTCCGGCACCTGCGCTCAGCTCGACATAGAATGGAAGCGGCTCGCGCGGCGCGCCGCCGGGAACCCCGTAGGTGACGTAGCCGCAGACATGCACGTGGCCATCCTCGGACGATGCGGCTTTGACCGCGCTGAGCGCCGCCGTCGGCGGCTCGTCGAGCATGGTCTTCACACCGGCCTGCACGGTCTGGAGCTGTATGTCGGTCAATGTGACGGGCTGGAAGCCTGGCTGACTGGCCGACGGTGGCGTGCCCGTCGCCCGACAGGCCGTCAGAAGACCGAGAAGAAGGAAAGCCGAAAACAGATGACGCATGAGCCGGTTCCAGCTCTTGGCAGCCGTAGCGTCCATCTCGTTCAGTGCAACGTCGGCGTTTTCAGGAACCGGGTGCGGTCGGCCGATTGCAGCCGGACCTCGAAGGTGCGGCCCTCGCGATGGATCAGCAGCGGCACCTCGACGCCGGCCTCGCCCAGCGACCAGACCCGGCGGAACATCTCGGCAAGGTCGTGCACCGCCTCGCCTGCGACGGCCATCACGATATCGCCCGTGCTGAGCTCGGCCTCCTGTGCCGGCCCGCGCCCGGCGAGCCCGGCCACGACGATCCGGCTGCCGATCTCCGTGGCATAGAGGCCGAGCCACGGCCGCGGCGGACGCTTGGCCCGTCCGAGTGTCACCAGATCGTCGAGGATCGGCGTCAGCAGGTCGATCGGCACGATCATGTTGAGGTCCTCGCGCTCCCCGTTCTCCCGCTCGTGCTGGAGCTGCAGAGAGCCGATGCCGATCAGGTCGCCCGCAGGGCTTATGAGCGCCGACCCGCCCCAGTTCGGGTGAGACGGCGCCGTGAAGATCGCTTCGTCCAGGACGTACTCCCAATAACCGGCGAACTCCTGCTTGGCGATGATGCGCGCGGCCACCGAGTGACGCCGGCCGCCGACGCCGCCGACCACCACCGAATCGCCGATCTGCACGGCACCGGAGTCGCCCAGCGGCAGGTGGGGCAAGTCCAGGCGGGCCAATGCCTGCACCAGCCCAAAGCCCGTCACCTGGTCGAAGGCGAGGACATGCCCTGGAACGGCCGTGCCGTCCCCAAGGCTGATCCAGACCGTCTCCGCCTCCATGACCAGATAGCCGATGGTCAGCACCAGACCGTCCTTGCGAATCAGGACGCCGTTCCCAGCCCGCTCGGTGCCCAGGGTCTCGGCCGTGAACGCGTCGCCGGGGATCGTCGTTTTGACGCCCACGACCGCGGACAACGCCTGATCGAGCTCGTAACTGTAGTCCTCAGGTACCGGTTGCACGGGCCGCTGTTTCCCCTCAATTGACTCTGGCCTGAGTATCGAGCTGGCACGACGTCTGCGCATAACGTTGGCTGCGGGCCCCGGCCCGATACTCAGGCCAAATGTTAGTTGAGCGGCGACCGCCATGCCAGTAGGCAGGACGTTAAACCCAGTCCGACCGCCGCAAGCACCGGACGCCTAACGGAGAATCTGATGGCTGACAACATGTTGCCGACAATCAACGCCGAACGCATCTGGCAACGGCATTTGGAAATGGCTCAAATCGGGGCAACGCCCGGGGGCGGCGTGCACCGCCTGGCCTTGACGTCGCAGGACATCGCGGCGCACCGCCTGCTGGCCGAATGGGCCGAGGCACGCGGGTTCGCCGTCGAGATCGACGCCATGGGCAACATGTTCATCCGGCGCCCCGGCAGCGATCCGGCTCTGGCGCCGGTGGCCAGCGGCTCGCACACGGACACGCAGCCGAACGGCGGGCGCTTCGACGGCATCTTCGGCGTCCTCGCCGCCTTCGAAGCACTTGAGGCCGTTGACGATGCGGGCCTGACGACACGGCACCCGCTCGAAGCCATCGTCTGGAACAATGAGGAAGGCGCCCGTTTTGTGCCCGGCTGCTCGGGTTCGGCCGTCTATACGGGCGCGATGGCACTCGACGACATGCTCGACTGCCGGGACCGGGACGGGGTGACGATGCGCGCCTGCGTCGACGACTTGCGTGCCGCCCTGCCCGCCGCCGGCGTTCGGGAGCTCGGCCGCCCCCTTGCCGGCTTCGTCGAGGCGCACATCGAGCAGGGACCGGAGCTGGAAGCCAACGGAAACACCATCGGCGTGGTCGGCGGCATGCAGGGGAACCGCCGCTTCCATGTCGACGTGACCGGCGAGGACGCTCACTCGGGCACGACGCCGCGCGCGGGCCGCAAGGATGCCTTCGTCGCGGCCACGGACATGGCCGTGGCGCTGCGCGAGGTGTTCTGGGACGACGAGGACGTCGTACGCTTCACCATCGGTCAGTTCGACGTCCTGCCGGGCGCGAAGTCGGTTGTGCCCGGCAAGGCCAGCTTCACGATCGACTTCCGGCATCCCTCGGCCGAGACCTTGCAGGAGCTCGGGGATCGGGTGGGGCCGGTCTGCACCGCCCATGCCGGTCCCTGCCACGTCGAGACCCATGAGATCTCGAGCGCCGTGCCGGTGGACTTCCCCAAGCCGATGGTGTCGCGGATCGCCGCCGCGGCCGAGCGCCGGGGCTTTGCAAGCCAGCCGATCTATTCGGGCGCCGGACACGATGCGCGCTATCTGGCCGAGACCTGCCCGGCCGGCATGGTCTTCATCCCCTGCTGGCGGGGCATCAGCCACAACGAAGCCGAGCGCGCCGAGCCCTCCGACATCGCCGCCGGCGCTCAGGTGATCAGTGACGTTCTGGTCGAGCTTGCCGAGCTACCCTGACCCGTGAGGGCACCGCGTCGCCACGACGGTGACCGCGGGACACATCCACATGGCTCCGCCACCGGCGCTCAGGTGATCGCCGACGTCCTGGTGGAGCCTTCCACCTCGTCGCCCCGACCGGCATCCGCCGTGCTCGCCGGCGACGGCGCGGTCGTCGTGTAGCCGTAGAGCCAATCGTATCGGGCCAGCAGCGACATGGGCTTTCGCCGACGCAGGACGGCGTCGCGCGCCAAACGAGCCACGCCCGCAAGATGGTAGATCTGCCCCAGGCGATGAGAGGCGTCCTGGACCCTTGCCGTGCGCCGCATGCGCCGCTGCTCGTAGGACCTCAACGCCGCCGGCAGATCGGACGGCGATTTCCGTACTTCGTCTGCGAGCACTGCGGCATCCTCGATCGCCATCGCACTGCCTTGCGCCAGGAAGGGCTGTACCGGATGCGCGGCGTCTCCCAGCAGCGTGACGCGCCCCCGGCCCCAGGGGTCCATCGGCTTCATGGCGAACAGCGTCCATTTCGTCCAGTCCGGAAGCTCCTCGAGGAACGCCAGCGGATACCGGTCCCAGTTGTAGAAATGGGGCAGCAGGTCGTCCGGGTCGCCGTCGGCCCCCCAGCCATCGAAGTGATAGGTGTCCTCAATGACCGCAATGATGTCGATCTCGTTGCCCGCGTCCACCGGATAGTGGACCAGATGGCCGTAGGGCGCCATCCAGATCCCGATATAGGGATCCGCGAAGGTCTCCGGCGCATCTGCGGTGCGGACGGACGTCCGCCAGGCGGTCTTGCCGATGGTTTCCGGCTGGCGGTCATGGACCGTCGCCCGGATTGTCGACTGGAGCCCATCGGCGCCGATCAGGGCTCGACCGCGTCTCCTGGTGCCGAATGCATCGAAGACCTCGACGCAATCCTCGTGGCTCTCGTAGCCCTTCAGCCGAAAGCCGGTGACGATCTCGAGATTGGACTGCGTCCAGGCCGACTCGAGCAGGCATTTCTGCAACTGAGCCCGGCGGATCACGACGTTCGGCGAGCCGTAGCGCGCCTCGGCGCTCGACCCGAGGGGAACCGTGTTCAGCAGCTCGCCCGTCAGGGCTTCATAGACGCGAATGCCCTCGGGCACGGAGGCATAGGCCATGACCAGGTGCGCGACGCCCCACTCTTCCAAGAGACGCATGGCGTTCGGGCCGACCTGTATGCCGGCGCCCATTTCACTGAAGGTGTCCGACTGCTCGAGCACACAAACCGGAAACCCCGCTCGCGCCAACGCGACGCCCGCGCTCAGCCCGCCGATGCCACCGCCGGCGATCAAAATCGGATCGGTCATCTCGTCGTTCCCACTCGGGACTCCCTGCGCCCCTCAAAGCCCAGATTAGGGGCCAGAACGACTTCGACGCTTGACCTGAGTCAACGCCTGCCGGGCGATGGGAAAAGGGCCGTATCGAGCGGGCCCGCCATACGGCCAGAACTTGGAGCTTCGATGGGACGCTCAGCCTTCCCGGCGCGCAAACTCCTGCGATAACGCGCGCGTGAAACCGACGAGATGCTGGCGCAGCGTCTCAAAGCCGTCGTTCCGCTCGAACGTGATCTCGTTCATATAGAGCTTGCGATTGACCTCGACCTGGAGACTGTGCCGGCTTTCGTCGGGCGCGGAATAGGCGCGCACGAGCTCCACGCCCGCATAGGGAAAATTGAGCACCACGTTGTAGCCGAGCTCTTCGAGCACGGATCGGGCGAATTCGGTCAAGGCCGGGTCGCAGGTGGTGCCCTTGCGGTCGCCGAGGATGAAATCGGGACGCGCGACCGGGCCGTCGGCCGTTGTCTCGTCGCCCATCTCGGGCATGGAATGACAATTGATATGCCAGACCCGGCCGAAGCGCTCCTGGGTCTCGTCGATCAGGCTGGACAGCGCCGCGTGATAAGGCTTCCAACAGCTCTCGATGCGGCGTTCGACCTCCGCCACCGAGAGCCGGCGGTCGTAGATATCACCGCTGCCACGCATGCGCCGCCAGACCAGCCCCATGCCCCGGCCCGTCTTGTCGCCGGGCTCGACCGGATGGGGCCAGTCGCCCTCGACCAGGGCCACGTCGAAATCGGCGAGCGCGCGGTTTGGATCGATATAGCAGCGCGGAAACTCGGCGTGGAGCAGCGGCGCACCCTGCGCCGTCACATGGCCGAACAGCGCCTCGATATGAGCGTCCTCCGACTGGCGCAGCACAGCCCGGTCCAGCACATGGTCGAAGTCGTCCGGATAGGCGCTGCCGGAATGGGGGCTGTCGAAGACGAGCGGCACACGCGCCGCCGTCGGGTCCTCGATACGGATCACGCGGCACCGCCATCGTTCAAATGGCACGCCGACCAGCGGTCCGGTGCGATCTCCTTGAGCACCGGCGCCTCGGCCCGGCAGCGCGCGGTGGCATGGGGGCAGCGCGGGTGGAAGTGGCAGCCCGGCGGCGGGTCGAGCGGCGACGGGATCTCGCCCGAGATCGGCTGGTAGTCGAGGCCGCGCATGTCGAGGCGCGGCACCTCCGCCAGCAGCGCCTGGGTATAGGGGTGGTTGGGACTCTCGAAGATCTCGTCGGTGGGCGCGATCTCCACGACCCGGCCCAGATACATGATCACCACCCGGTCGGAGATGTGCTCGACCACGGAGAGGTCGTGGCTGATGAAGAGATAGGTCAGATCCAGGTCTTCCCGGAGATCGATGAACAGGTTGATCACCTGCGCCTGGATCGAGACGTCGAGCGCCGCGATGGCCTCGTCGCAGACCAGGAACTCCGGCTTCACGGCGAGCGCCCGGGCAATGCCGATGCGCTGACGCTGACCGCCCGAGAACTGGTGCGGATAGCGCCGCCGGTACTCCGGGTCCAGGCCGACGCGGCGCATCACGTCCTCCACATAGTCGGCGACCTGGTCGCGCCGGACGACCCCATGCATCACCGGCGCCTCGCCGATGATGTCCTGCACCCGCATGCGCGGATTGAGGCTCGCGAACGGGTCCTGAAAGATCATCTGGATCTGCAGGGCGGTCGCCTTGGCCGCGTCCTGGGACATTTGCCCGAGGGACTGTCCCTTGTAGATGATCTCGCCGGAGGTCGGCTCCAGGATGCCGGCGATCATGCGGCCGATGGTCGACTTGCCGCAGCCGGACTCGCCGACCAGGCCGACCACCTCCCCCGGGGCAATGGAGATGCTCACTTTGTCGACGGCATGCACGACCTCCTCGCGGATGTCGGCGCCGAGACGCTGCGCGAGCCTCGCTGCCAGATCGAGACGCTTGACGAACTGCTTGGAGAGGTCCCGGACCTCCAGCATGGTTTCGCTCATGACGCGGCCTGCCCTTCAAGATGGGGATGGCAGCAGCGCACCTGCCGCCCGGCGACAGGCTCGGTGATCTCCGGATGCACGTCGCAGGCGGCATCGGCCCGCGGGCAGCGCTCCTTGAACGCGCAACCGCCGGGCAGCTTCAGCAGGGACGGCGTCATGCCCGGGATCTGATAAAGGCGGTGCCCGCGCGTGTTGTGGCCCGGCACGGAGCCGAGCAGGCCCACGGTGTAGGGATGCACCGGATGGTCGAGCACGTCGTCGAGCTTGCCCTGCTCGACGATGCGGCCCGCATACATGACGCAGATCTTGTCGGCCAGGCCCGCGACCACCGCCAGGTCGTGGGTGATCCAGATCAGGGCCGTGCCGGTCTCCCGGCAGAGCTTCTGGGCCTCGTAGAGGATCTGTCCCTGGATGGTGACGTCGAGGGCCGTCGTCGGCTCGTCGGCGATGATCAGGTCCGGCCGGTTCAGGAGCGCGATGGCGATGGCCACACGCTGGCGCATGCCGCCGGAGAACTGATGCGGATAGGCCTTCAGGCGCTCGTCTGGCGAGGGAATGCCGACCTGGCCGAGCACATCGCGCGCGCGGGCCCGGGCCTCGTCGTCCTTGATGCCGGCGTCGTGTGCCTTCAGGGTCTCGATCATCTGCGTGTCGATGCGCAGCACCGGGTTCAGCGTCATCATCGGGTCCTGGAAGATCATGGCGATGCGGTTGCCGCGCAGCTTTCGCATGCGCTCCTCGTCGAGCTCCAGAAGGTTCTCGCCGTTGAAGAGCACCTGGCCGCCGACGACCTCGCCGGGCGGGTCGACCAGCCCGATGATAGAGAAGCCGGTCACCGACTTGCCCGACCCCGACTCGCCGACGAGGCCCATCACCTCACCCCGACCGACCGTGAAGCTCACACCGTCGACAGCCTTGGCCACGCCCGCCTTCGTGAGGAAGTGGGTCTCCAGGTTCTCGACGGCGAGGGTCGCAGCGTTGGACATCATTCAGCCTGCTCGCGTTCGGATTGCAGCGCCACCCGACCGCCCATCGTCGCCGGATCGACGCAGCGGTTTGCCGGCTCCACCTCGAGATCCCCCACCATCGCCCGTTGATGCCGCACCAACGAGAAAAGTGGGCATCAGAAAGATGGATTAAAAATTTCATTCTTTTTTTATAACAATGGTTAATGCCCTTCACGCTTCAATCAAAGCTGCTGCAGTCGGTGGAATATTTTTCATCTGGCCTAACTACACAATAGAGGCTTTAAAAATTGCCTGGCATATCGTTTCAACTTCGCCAGAAAAAGAAACTTGTAAAGCTTC
>JAKSBI010000440.1 GCA_022361215.1 Hyphomicrobiales bacterium
AACTTCCGCGCCGACCCGGAGAGCATCCTGAAGCCGACCCAATACATGCACGACTTCCAGAAGAGCACCAAGATCAAGACCAAGGTGTCGGTGGACGGCCTGTTCGAGCCGAGCCTCTACAAGGAGGCGAAGGCCAAGGCCGGCAAGTAGGCCCGCGCGCGCGACGACGCCCAGGTGACTCCTGCGACACGCTACACGCTCTCGGCCTCTGGCCTGGTGGCGTTCCTGCTCGTCTGGGAGGGGATCGCCCGCAGCGGGCTGATCGAGACCCATCTGCTGCCCCCTCCCAGCACCATCCCGCCGACGCTGCTGTCCGAGATCCGGGAAGGCATCTGGCAGTCCATGGTGGTGGCGAGCCTGCGCCACTACACCATCGGCTTCGTGCTGGGCTCGGTGCTGGGGGTGACGCTCGGCGTCGCGGTGGCGCTGTTCGAGAAGGTCGAGGCGACCCAGGCCTGGCTCGCGCGCGTGTTCCGGCCGATCCCGCCGCTCGCCTGGATCCCCTTCGCCATCATCTGGTTCGGCATCACGGAGACGGCGGCCGCCTTCATCATCTCGATCGGCATCTTCTGGATCAACTACTTCACGGCCATGGCCGCCGTGCAGGCGGTGGACAAGGACCTGATCGAGGTGGCCCGCGCCTTCGGCCACCGCTCCTTCGTGGCGCTCCTGCGCAAGGTGATCCTGCCGGGCGCGGCGCCGGGCATCCTGAGCGGGCTCAGAGCCGGGCTCGGCCAGGGCTGGATGACCGTGGTGGCCGCAGAGCTCTTCGGCATCGCCGGCATCGGCCAGCGCATGATCGAGGCCTCGGGCCTTCTGGCGAGCGAGGTGGTGGTGCTCTACATGTTCTCCATCGCCCTGCTCTACGGGGTCAGCGACTACATCTTCGTGCGCATCCAGAACCGGATCCTCGCATGGCAACGGTGATCCATACCACCGACCTCGCGGTCAGCTTCGACGGCGAGACGCCGGTCTTCGAAGGGCTGAACCTGGCCATCGAGAAGGGCGAGTTCGTCACCCTGGTCGGCGTCTCGGGCGCGGGCAAGTCGACGCTGCTGCGCGTCATCGCCGACCTGATCCCGGCCTTCCGGGGCTCGGTCACCGTCGACACCCCCGACGATCCGGGCAAGCGGCCCATCGCCATGGTGTTCCAGGCCGCCAACCTGATGCCCTGGCGTCGGGTGAAGGACAACATCACGCTCGGCCTCGAGGGCATCCAGGTCACGGACGCGGTCAAGCGGGAGCGCGTCGCCTGGACGCTGAAGCTGGTCGGGCTCGACGAGATGGCGGAGCGCTGGCCTTATCAGCTCTCCGGCGGCCAGCGCCAGCGCATCGGCATCGCCCGGGCGCTCGCCGTCGATCCGGATATCCTGCTGATGGACGAGCCCTTCGGAGCGCTCGATGCCATCACGCGCACGGCGCTCCAGGACGAGCTCTTGCGCATCTGGCAGGAGACGGGCAAGTCGGTCCTGTTCGTCACCCACGACATCGAGGAGGCGGTCTATCTCGGCGACCGGGTGCTGCTCCTGGGCGACAGTCCGGCCCGCATCGTCGAGACCTATACGGTCGGCATCGACCGGACCGAGCGGCGCGAGAGCGAGGCGTTCCTACGGCAGGTGGAGCGCGTGCGCGCCGGCCTGCAGGCGGCCATCGAGACGACGTCCACGGGCGCCTGAGGGACCGGCCTGCCGAGCCCATCCGGCTCGATCGGACCTCATCGCCCATGCACCTGCAAGAGATCAGTCGCCCGCGGCGGCAAGCGGCGGCGATGCGGGGGTCTTCAGGGCAAGGCTCACGGTATCGAAGAGCGCGTCGATCTCCGGGATCGCGTTGTAGACATGCGGGGCAATCCGCATGGCCTCCAGATGCGCCGGCCGGTCCGAGGCCCGGGGCTCGTCCGTCTCGACATCGGGCCATTTCACATGACAGTCCGCGAGCGCCGCGCGGAGGGCGGCGGCCCGCTCGGACGGGACGCCGAGACAGAGCGCGCCGGTCCGCGGCGCTTCGCCCGTGAGCGTATCGAGACCGAGCGCCCGCGCCCGCTTGTAGGCATGGGCGGTCAGGCGGCCGATCTGCCGCTCGATCTCGACGACGGAGCGCTGCCCCGCTTCGGCGATGGCCGCGCCGAGACCGAGACGAAGCGACAGATTCGCATCGAACGGCTCGATCTCCGCCACACGCAACGCGCCGTCCGCCGCGGGCGCCAGCCAGAACAGAGCGGTGCCGCGCGGCCCCCTGAGCCATTTGCGGCAGGTGGCGACCAGGGCATCGCAGCCGAGCGCCGAAACATCGATCTCCGTCTGCCCGAGCGCCTGGGCGGCATCGACCACGAGCTTGCAAGGCTCCGGCCTCGGCAACGCACCGATGGCCTCGACCGGGTAGCGGTGGCCCGAGACGCTCGTCACCATCGGAACGAAGATGGCGGCAACGTCGTCGTCGATCCTGGCCTGCCACGGCGCCAGGTCGGGCGCGGCGAAATCGAGCCCGGGCAGGATTTCGATGCGGGCGCCGGCGTTGCCGGCCAGCACCTGCAAGGCCGCGACGTTCTCTCCCCATTCGTGGGGCGCGACGAGCAGGCGCTTCCCGGCAATCTGCAGCCGCGCCACAATCGACAGCCAGGTGGCGAACGTAGTCGAGGCGAAACCCACACGGTCCGGGGCGGCGCCGATGAGAGCGGCGGCGTTCGCCCTGATGTCGGTCAGTTCGTCCTTCACCCGGTCTCCGGCCGCCAGCGGCCCGATCTCCGCTTCCAGCTCCAGGTGCCGGCGCATCCGTTGCAGGGTCTCGCCTGACGGCAGGCCGTGGCTGGAAGCGTTCAGATAGATCGTCATGGTCTCAACAGGCTCTCCCGCGGTTGTACGTACAGCTCACCGACCGATCGAAGATGTTGCGAACGGCCGACCGCCCGCGCTACCCCAGCAGCCGGCGCACCTCGCCGCGCAGATAGGGCACAACCTCGGCCTCGAACCATGGGTTTTTCTTCAGCCAGCCCGTATTCCGCCAGGAAGGGTGTGGCAGGGGCAGGCATGGCTGGTCGCTGTCTTCGGCGAAGGCGCACCAGTTGCGCACGGTCTCGGTCATGGTCTTAGCGCGCCGCCTGCCCAGATGCCATTTCTGGGCGTACTGGCCGATGGCCAGGATCAGCTCGAACTGGGGCAACGCGGCGAACAGGCGCTCGCGCCAGAGCGGCGCGCACTCCTTGCGCGGCGGCAGGTCGCCGCCATGGGCGTCGAGGCCGGGGAAGCAGAAGCCCATGGGCGCGATGGCGATGCGGGCGGTGTCGTAGAACTCGTCCTTGGTGACGCCCATCCAGTCCCTGAGCCGGGCGCCGGAGGGGTCGGCGAACGGCATGCCGGAGGCGTGCACGCGCGTGCCCGGGGCCTGCCCGCAGACGCAGAGCCGGGCCGTCCCGCTGACGCGCAGGACGGGGCGCGGCTCGTGGGGCAGCGGCTTGCCGTCCGGCGCCTCGGCACATGTCCGGCAGGCGCGGATCTCCGCCACCAATGTCTCAAGGGGCTGGGCCATGGTCTTGTCGTTCCGATACAATTCTCCGCAGCATGGCCCGCCGTCGCAGCAGTCAGGCCTTGGCGCTCGGCCGTGCCGAGACCTCGTCGTACCAGCGCGCCAGATTGGCCAGCTCCGGCGGGCGCTCGATGCGCGCGGGCTTCATGAAGTCGACGGCGACCATGGCCGTGATATCGGCCACGGAATAGGCGTCGCCGGCCACATATGGCCCCTGCCCGAGCTGCCGGTCCAGGAGGGCAAGCGTATCGAGGGCGCGCGGGCGATTGGCCTCGCCCCATTCCGCCACCTGCGGCTGCTCCAGCCCGCTCATGGCCGGATGCAGGTGCCGGAAGGTCTGCGCGACGCAGAAGAACAGGTTCAGCTCCATGCGCCGCTGCCACATCTCGATCACGGCCTGCTCCAGGGCCGTGCGCCCCATCAGGGGCGGCTCGGGCTGCATCGCCTCGAAATAGCGGCAGATGGCCATGGTCTCCGACAGCGTGGTGCCGTCGTCCAGAACCAGAACCGGCACGCGCTGCAAGGGGTTGAGAGCGGTGTAATCGTCCTTTTTGTGATCGAGCGCCATCAGATCGATCTGCTCGTAGGGGACCTCGATCCCCTTCTCGGCCAGGAAAACGCGCACGCGGCGCGGGTTCGGCGCCCGGCCGTCCTCGATGATTTTCATGGATCAGGTCCTCCCGTCGTCGGCTCGCACGAGTCCTATCGGAGCGCGCGAGCGGGCGCAATGCGCCGGCCGGACAGCCGTTCGGAACCGCATATGGCGGCGGTCTTGCATAGCGGGCCGGCAGAGACGATTGGAACAGGCCCGACACCGCAGATGTTCAGAAGTGACACAAATAGCCGCCAGCATTCCGTCCCGATCTGACCGTAGAACCCACCGTGCCGGCACCCGGCTACGCTCGAAATATTTAGAAAAAATGCATAGTTCCGAGCGGTTGGCAGGCTATTTGCAAATCGATACCGGAAATCTATGGCGAGATCGATTAACCCTACGCAATAGGCGCGATTGAATACCTTCAGTTCGCGTCATAGGAAGAACGATACGCCGATGACATATGCGAAAAAGGAACCAGGGAGGCCACCATGGCCCTTGCAACCGGCGCACCACTGAGAGGCTCTGACGACGACGCCCAGACATCTGCCAGCGACATGGCGGCAGAGGGCGGGCATCGCATGGGCGCACCGACCGTGGGTCACGCACAAACGGCGTTTCGCAATCTCGACGCGGCCGCCGCGAACACCATCCGCGCCACCAGGCTCGAGCAGCGCCGCGACGGCATGGAGCGGTCGCTGCAACTGGTCGCCGCGTGCCTCAATGCGGCGGATGCCATCGAATCCATCCTGAGCGCCACGAAGGACCTGTTCGACCGTGGCAGGAAATCGCTGGACACCAACGGGCGCCGGGCGCTGGCCCACGCCTTCAACGAGCTGCGCCTGCAGATCGATCTGATCGCGGCGGATGCGGAACATGACGGCGAGAACCTCGCCCTCGGCGACACGGTCGAGGTGGCCATCAACGAGAAGAACTCCCGCCTCTACCGCATGCCGGTGATCGACCTGACGGCACTCGGCCTCGGCATCCAGCCGGCGACCACCGAGTTCTCCACCGACCCGCAGGTCGCCATGGCGGTGGCCCAGCTCGACGTGGCGCTCAACGACATCCAGTCCCACAAGACCGTGCTGGAGATCGCCGCCTCGGTGCTGAACAGCCGCAAGGCCTTCGCCGACCGGCTGATCGGGTCGCTGAAGGAGAGCCGGGAATCGCTCACCACGCAGAAGATGAACCAGGCGGTGGTGGACGAGCTCGGCGCGCGGGCCGCGTCCGAGACCGCGCCCAGCCTCGCCCCCGACCGGCTCCTGAACTCCAACGACAACATCGCCACGGAGATCGCCTCCGTGTCGGCGGATTTCCTGAAGCAGGACGACGGCATCGCCCAGAAGGGCGACGACGCCGACGACACGCTCGCCGACGCCGACAAGGACGAGATCATCACGTTCCTGGACAGCCTGTCGCCGGAGCTGGCGCGCACACTCGACCCCGACACCTACATGTCGCACTGGATGAAGTACGACAAGGGCGAGACCAAGGTCTTCACCCAGCACCTTGTCGAGCTTTTCCAGAACTCCGAGACGCAGGTCCTCGCCAACAAGAAGTACCTGGAGGACTCCGAGTTCCGGAACATCGCGGACGACTACAACAAGAAGTTCGAGACGATCGTGCTCCTCGAGAAGAACAAGGAGGGCGGCTGCGATCAGCAAGAGATCGAGGATCTGCTCTCCACCGAGAACGGCGTCGTGTACATCATGACGGCGAAGGCGGCAGGGCGCCTCAAGTGACCGCGCCCAAAGACCGCCACGCCATCTTGCGCGGCTGAGCCGGCCTCAGTTCGCTTCGGCGGGCTGGGGTCGCTGCTCGGCGCCGGCGCCGGCGCCGTTCTGGCTGAAGGCGATCAGCCGCGCCACCAGACCCACATACTGATAGACGTTGCGCAGGAGGTCCTTGGTCAGCTCGATGGCCAGCTCCACCTCCTCCTTCTCGACCACGTTGTAGTCCTTGGCCCTGACATAGGCTGCGTTCTGCCCGAGAAGCTTCATGGTGGCGACTGCGTCCAGCAGGTCCTTGGGCAGCGTCACCTGCGTCTCCAGCGCCTTCAGCCGGCCCTGGAGCGACTTGCCCTGCACCCCCCGCTCCTCGCACAGCTCCTCCAGCGCGCGGCGCACCATGAACGCCGCCGCCTTGTAGCAGTGCGCGGCGTGACAGGTGATCGCTTCCTGCAGGGTGGCCGCGATGTGTCCGGGGATGTCGCTGTGATCGAAGTCCAGCACCTCGGCGGGATAGGACCGGTCGAGCTTGCCGTCCCTGAAGACCACGAAGACCAGCGAGAGGCAGTCCGGATTGGGGCACAGCCGAATGCCGATCTGCGTCTTCCGGCTGCGGCCGTTGGCCTCCTCCTTCGATGCGGGCAACTGCTCCCAGGTCAGGTCGGAGATACCGCGCGGCGAATAGAAGGCGCCGTGATGCCGGCAGGCCGGGCAGCGCAGGCTGACGATGGGCGGCTTGCCGTTGGGGGCAAGCGCGCTACTGCCGCGCAGGCTGAGCTGCACGTCGCAGGCATTCAGATCCAGAATGTCTTCTTCGGGCATGGTTTATTCCCCAGTTCCGCAACGACGGATGGGATTTCGGGCCGTCGCTCGCAAGCCGCTTCGGCTTATTTCGTTCGCGAGACGTATTTGCGATAGACCCATCCTGTCTTGCGTGTCCGCGGGTCCCTGACCTTCAGCCACGACCCCTTCTTCGCGAGTAGCTCCAGGCGCGTGTTCCTGCGAAAGCTCGTGCGTTTCGTACCGCGAGGCCGGGTGCGAAGGTTGACACCCGAGGCGGCCACGCGAACCCACGATCGCCGGTCGGCCTGGCGCTTGGCACGGTGCGCCGGAAAGCTTTGCTGCGGTCCCTGCAGCTCTGTCAATGCATGCCAGAACATGGCGCTGCGCCGGGGCCAGATCGAGGCCACGGCGCTGCCCAGAACGGACTTGGTGGCAACCGTCACGCCGCGGCCGGCGGCCGGCGGCAGCTCGGTCTCCGGAGGGGCCTCCTCGACGGTCACCGGGGCGGCTGTCTCGACATAGATCGGACGGCGCGGCCCGGCCGGCACGGCAATGCCGTCCGGCCCGTCCAGAGCATAGGTGACGGCGGCGGTGATGAACGACGGCATATGCGATTGCAGCTGGGTCGAGACCTGTTCCGGCACCCGACTGGCCGCGCTGCGAGCCGCGGCATCCAGGGTGGCCCTGTCGACCTGGAAATAGGTGACGAACGGATAGGCGACACCAACCGTAACGCATAGGGACAAGACAACCGCCAACCAGCGCGGGCACATCTGCCTAATCCTAAAACGTAATACTAGGTGCTAACCGATTGAGACGTAAACGTGTTAGAATTATGGCAGACCCACTACCATAACAGGTGGTGCGCGGCGGCTTGCCGCGAGCCAAACCGCGGCGGTGCGGGCACTTGTCGCAGCGATCTCAACCTGGGCGGGAACGAAGAAAAGTCGCCGCGCGGCATCGCGGCCGGCAAATGCCCAGAGGTGGAAAGACCTTTCCACACCTCGGGTATCGGTGATTCGCCGGCTGGCGGTGGCACATGCATTAACCACTGAGTCACAACGAAGCTGCCAGGCGGACGGGCCTTCTTTATCACTATCGGTAGAGAGGTACGGCGTTATGTCGCGCACACCGACAAAATCCGGAACGCCCGTTTCGAAGCGCCAGAAGACGCGCGCGCAATGGGCCCGCGAGATCGTGACGCGCTGGAACAAATCCAAGGAAGCGGTCGTCGCGACGGGTCAGGCGCTGCTGCAGGCCAAGGCGGATCTGCGGCCCGGCATCTTCCTGGAGATGATCGAGCAGGACCTGCCCTTCTCCACCCGCTCGGCCCAGCGCTTCATGAAGATCGCCAGCGATTCCCGCCTCTCGGACGCCGCCTACGCCCCGTTCCTGCCGTCCGCCTGGACCGCCCTCTACGAGCTGATCAAGCTCAGCGATACGGACTTCGCGCAGGCGCTGAAGAGCGGGCTCATCAATCCGGACATGACGCGGAACGACGTGGTGAAGCTGCGCGCCACCCTGCCGGCCCTGTCCGCCGAGACAGGCCGCTTGCGGCCGCCGGCAACGGCCGCAGACCGCGCCGCCGAGCTTGCCGCATCGCAGGCTGCGGCCGCCCATTTCCTCTACCACGACCTGATTTCCAGCCCGGGCGGCGACCGCAACACACGCGCCGCGATGAAGCTGCACACGCTGCTGGAGCTCGATCTCGCCATCGACGACATTACCGAGGACATCTTCGCGCCGATGACGGGCGAGGAAAGAGAGCGCATCGAACAGCGTATTCGCCATCTGGTCACGCAGCTCAACGCGCTTCTCGCCGTTCTGCAACGGGCGCAGGACACGGCGACGCTGGCCTTCGAGTTCGACTGGGAGTCGAATTAGGGCTCGTCCCTCCGAGACCGATGCGTCGTGCGAGCCCGGCCGCGGTCCGGCATTTCGAAAGGCAATGGGACCTGCCCCTACCCGCCCGTGCAAGGGCCGAAGCCGCCTTTCGCGTAGCTTTCGGCAAAGCCGGCCAGCGGCCATGACCATGCATGACCGGACAGCTTGAGACGAAAGGTGAGCGTGCGGCCGCCGGAGAGCGCGTCCATGATCCCCTTGATCCAGGGCGGATCGTAGGGGCCCACCAGCAGTTGCCGGCCCAGCCGCAAGTCCGTCCGGCCGAGCTTCAGGCCGAAGGCATCCGGCCAGCGCTGAACGGCGCCGTCGATCACGATCGCGGCCTCGTCGGAGAGGCGCTGCCGCGGCACGCCCGGCGGCAGCGGGCCGGCGACCCCGATCAGCCAGTCGGTGACGCCGACGAGCGTTCGGCAGCTCACGACGAAGGTGACGCCGTCGGCGTTGGTCGCGCGCAGGAGCGTGGTGTCGCGAAGCTGGTCCTTGACGGCGTCCCGCTCCCAGCCCGCCGCGGCGGCCCCCGCGCCCAAGCCGACGACGAGCGCGAGGCCCAGCATGCATCGCCGGCTTCGCCTCATGTGTCGGAGCCCGAGGACAGAATGGCGCGCGCCGAGCGCCTGGCCAGCTCCCGCCGCAGCAGGCGCACGCGCGCCTCGGCAGCGAGCCGCCGCTCCGAGAACCGGCGCGCCCACAGCACCCCGACGATCCGCGCCGGCACCAGCACCGCACCGACCGCCGCCAGCGTGGCCGCGAGGCGCAGGGGCGCGACCAGCAGCAGCGCGATCGGCGTCAGCAGGACGACGACCACGCCCGTGGCCATGACGTCGTCCGGCTCGAACACCGCAAGGGCGCTCCGGACCAGCCCCCGACGCTCGCTGCGCTCCAACTCCGCCAGCTCCCCGCGGATGCGCTCCGTCGAAAGCCGCGACAGACCCTGCGCCGCGGGATGGGTCTGCTCCAGCGTCCGGCCGCCGGAGCGGCGCGCCAGCTCCTCGCGCACCAGGGCGGCGTCGCCGGCGGAGCGCGCCAGCGTCCTGAACTCCCAGGCCAGCCAGAGGAAAGCCGCAGCCGCCAGGGCCAGCGTCACCATGGCGAAGGGATGCATCCCCCGCTCCAGCCAGATCACCAGCCCGGCGACGGCGCACACCGGCGCCGCCATCAGCACATAGGGCAGCGCCGGGCTGCCGCGCGGCTGCCCGCGATCCGCGAGCCCTTTCAGCTCCGCATCCGTCAACGCGTCGAGGCCGTGCTCCGATCGATCATCTCTCATGACCGCCAGACCGCAAGACCGCCATCTGCCGTTCGGCGATTCTCGAGCCATGACGAGCATAGCGCGTGCGCAGGTCAACGCGAAACGGAATGGGGCGGCACCGGCCCGTGTCAGTCCGCGCGCTTGCCGGCCCGCCAGTCGGCCGGGCGCTCGAAGGGTCCCGCCCAGATGCCGCGGCCGGCCGCCCGCGCGCGCCGCTCCGCGCCCGCATAATCGTCGGAGGAGACGGCCCAGCCGATCTCGACCATGCGGCGGTTGATCTCGCTCTCGCCGATGCGGCAGACGGCGAGCAGCCGCCCATGGCCATCCCTGCGCGCGCCGGCGCAGACGACGGTCCGTCCGCGCAGCAGCCCCCGCAGCCGCTCCGCCGCCTCGCGGCCGCACGGCCAGGCCCGCCCGGACCGCATGCAGGTCTGCGCCAGCTCCGGCGCGTCGATGCCCTTGAGCCGGACCTCGATGCCGTCGAGCGCCAGGCTGTCGCCGTCGATCACCCGCGCGCGGCCGCTCGCCTGGCGCAGCTCCGGCTCGGGCAGCAACGCCACCACGGCCAGCAGCGCCAGCACGATGAGGGCGAACAGCACGAAGTCCACGAGACGGTTGCGGCGGGCGCGCCGGATGAGTCGGGTCATGACCATGGCACCCCGTGATGCCATGGCCGCCCGGATTTTTCATCCGGTCCCGCTTCTAGTCCGCCGCGGCAGCGGCCTTCGCGTCCGCGCGCGCCTCGGGGCCGTGGAACATGGCGCGGATGTCGAGCGTCGAGCGCCGTCCCAGATCCTCGCCATGGGCATCGAGCCAATTCGATGCGGCGCGCCGGCCGACCTCGAACAGGTGCTCCAGGAAGGCCCACTCGGCATTCAGCTTGCTGGAGGCGCCCAGCGGCTTCAGATCCTCTTCCGCCTCGATCCTGTGCACCAGCATGTCCTTGTAGACCTTGGGATCGAGCTTGCCCTCGTCGAGCAGGCGGCCGACGAACTCGATGGCGCGGAACTCGCGCAGCAGGCTGGAGTTGAAGGTGATCTCGTTGACGCGGTTGAGGATCTCGCGGGCGGTCCGGGGCACGCCCGGCCGCTGCACCGGGTTGATCTGCACGATCACCACGTCGCGCGAGGAGCAGCCCCTGAAAAAGGGGAACAGCACCGGGTTGCCCATGAAGCCGCCGTCCCAATAGGGCACGCCGTCGATCTCGACGGCCTGGAACATCAGGGGCAGGCAGGCCGACGCCATCACCATGTCGGGGGTCAGGCTGGTGCGCTCGAAGACCCGCACCCGGCCCGTCTCCACATTGGTGGCCGAGACGAAGATCTTCATCTTGTCGCAGCCGCGCACCGTGTCGAAGTCGACGGTCTCCTCGATCAGGTCCCTGAGCGGATTGAGGTTCAGCGGGTTGAGTTCGTAAGGCGACGCGACCCGGTTCAGCAGATCCATCCAGAGATAGGCGGGCGAGGCGTCCAGGCTCCAGTTGCCCATGAACATGTCGATGGGGGAGCGCTGGATCGGGCTGAAGCGGGCGGCCTCGCTGACCGCCTTCCAGAACCGGGCGAGGCAGTCCCGGGCGCCCTCGTTGCCGGCGCGCATGATGCCGTCGGCGACGACGACCGCGTTCATGGCGCCGGCGCTGGTGCCGCTGATGGCCTCGATCTCGATGCGCTCGTCCTCCAGCAGCCGGTCGAGAACGCCCCAGGTGAAGGCGCCGTGCGCGCCGCCACCCTGCAGCGCCAGATTGACCGGCTTGCGCTTGCGCGATCCCGCGGCCGTCATTGTGCCGTCCACCCGCCGTCGACGGGCAGCGCCGTGCCGGTGATGGAGGCGGCGGCGTCGGAGCAGAGGAAGACGCACAAGGCGCCGAGCTGCTCGGTGGTGACGAACTCTTTGGTCGGCTGGGCGCCCAGGAGCACGTCCCGGATCACCTCGTCCTCGGAGATCCCCCTCGCCTTCGCCGTATCGGGAATCTGCTTCTCCACCAGCGGCGTCAGCACGTAGCCGGGGCAGACCGCATTGACCGTGACGCCGTGCTCGGCCGCTTCCAGCGCCACGGTCTTGGTCAGGCCGAGAATGCCATGCTTGGCCGCCACATAGGCCGACTTGAAGGGCGAGGCGACCAAGCCGTGCGCCGAGGCGATGTTGACGATCCGGCCCCAGCCGCGCTCCTTCATCTTCGCCAGCGTGCCATGGATGGTGTGGAACGCGCTCGACAGGTTGATGGCCAGGATAGCGTCCCACTTCTCCACCGGGAAATCCTCGATCGGCTCCACATGCTGGATGCCGGCATTGTTGACGACGATGTCGACCGCGCCGAAGGCCTGCTCGGCCTCGGCCACCATGTCCGCGATCTCCTGCGGCCTGGTCATGTCGGCCCCGGAGTAGAGGACCTTCACATTGTGCTCCGCTGCGATGCCCGCGCGCAGCGTCTCGATCTCGTCCGCATCGCCGAAGCCGTTCAGCATCACGTTGTTGCCGGCGGCCGCGAGGGCTTTGGCCACGCCCTCTCCGATGCCGCTGGTGGAGCCGGTGACGATGGCGCTTCTCATGGTCATATCCTAAGTCCTTGTTCTTGAAAGGATCGGGAACGCTCGCGAGGGAGCGTCAGGAAGAGGCCCCGGCATCGGACGCCAGGTAGTCGTGCACGATACGCCCGTAGGGCAAGGTCAGATCCGCCTTGAAATGGTGGCCGCCGACGACGCGGCGCACGGGCAGGTCCGCCACCGGCGCATTGACGTGGGGCACCAGGTGGAGCCGGGCCGGCCCGCCGAAATGGAACTTCACGTCGATATCGGTCAGGTTGTAGGCGACGAGTTGCGCCACACAGGGCTTGCCGGTGACGCAGGGGATCAGCTTCAGGTTGACCTGGGTCTTCTTCAGCCCCTCGTTGCGCGTCGCCGGGTCCTGGATCAGGTTCTCGTGCTTGTAGGCCATGGTGCCCATGGCGACGCGGTGGCCCGAATAGTCGAGCGTGCCCGTCAGCGTGTCCGTGCACACGCTTAAGCTGGGCTCGCCCCAGCGCTTCGGGAAGCCCCAGATCTCGCGGCCGGCGCTGATCGGCGGCTCGTCGTTCAGAAACATCATGGCGGTGTAGTTGACCGGCTCGTCGCCGAGCAGGCAGGGGATGACGACGCCCGATTCCCGGTAGCTGCCGAAGCCGCTGCTGTCGGGCATGTCGATCCACTCGTAGAACACCTGCCCGCTGCCGTCGGGCGCGAGCGGCTCCGGCACCAGGCGGCGGATGGCGGCCTCGTCGCTCTCGTAGACGACGATGAAATACTCCCGGTCGAGGAAGCGATACGGCCCCGGCGGATAGCTCGGATTGCCCGGAGGCATGGAGGGCAGGCTCAGAATAGCGTCAGGTGTCATGATCGTGCCTTGCGAGGGTTCGGCCGGGCGAACGGGAGCGGCAAGCGGATCCGCCGACGGCCTTCTTTGCGTTCCAGGCGTGCCTCGGTCGGCTCGCATTGCGACCTCATCTTGAACCGCTTTCGAGTCGAACCGGTGACACGCCGCCAGGCACGAACGTTTCGCAGATGCCGCGCCGTGGCCTTGCCGGCGACTCGATGCCGGCGCCGCCCCCGGCGTTACGGGGCCCGATGGGCGCGGCGCGAGCCGCCTCCAACCGCCCGGAAAACCTTGTGCAAAGGCAAGACGGTAAACGCCCCGTTAGGAAATTCCCGTGAGACTGGACGGGGGTTGAGCGCGAATGACGTCCTGGGCGGGCCGGTTCAGGGCGCGCTCCGCCATTGCGAGCGTAGGGTCGAGTCTGGAACACGCCGAGTATGAGCACGGGAACCACCGCTGCCGAGTCCGCGCCGCCCCAAGCGGCGGCACACCCGCGGCGTCGTTCCGGCAACAGCGTTCGCGAGGTCCGCGAGCGGCTCACCTACAAATCGGATTCCCGCCCGGAGTTCGACTACGAGCTGCTGCTGATGTTCGCCAACAACCAGATCAGCGCCTCGCTCACCATTCCGCTTCTGGCGGTTATCGTCGCCCTCGCCTTCATGTTCTGGGCACCGGTCGAGCAGGTCGTCCTGTGGCTTGCCACGGTGCTCATCTCCAAGGGCATCCTGTTGTCCATGTGCCGGCAGTTCACCAAGCGCGCGCGGCCGGACGCCCGCATGAAGGAGTGGCGCGGAAAGCTGACGGCGGCCGAGTTCCTGTACGGCGTGACCTGGTCCGGCATCGCCTTCATGGATGTCGGGCGGGACGACCCGTCGGCCTACGTCTTCGCCTTCGCCTCGCTCATCGTGGTGATCTCCATGCGGATGATGTTCGCCTCGACGGTCATGCCGATCGTCTATGCGGGCACCATCCCGATCACCGCCGCCGTGGTGCTGCGGCTCGCCATGCTCGACAACCCCTTCTTCTGGGCCATCGCGGCGATGGCGGTGGGGGTGCACATCTATTTCATCGTGTTGATGAAGGGACTGAACTCGACGGTGCTCGCCATGCTCGAATACCGGGCCGAGAAGGACGCGCTGATCGCCGAGCTGGAGCAATCCAAGTCGATCTCGGACGAGGCGCGGCGGCGCGCCGAGACGGCCAACCTGGCCAAGTCGCGGTTCCTGGCCACCATGAGCCACGAGCTGCGCACGCCGCTCAACGCCATCCTCGGCTTCTCCGAGGTGATGAAGGCCGAGGTGCTCGGCCCGCACGGCGTGCCCACCTACAAGGAATACGCCAAGGACATCCACGAGAGCGGCACGCATCTGCTGCAGCTCATCAACGAGATCCTGGACCTCTCCCGCATCGAGGCCGGGCGCTACGAGCTGAACGAGGAGGCGGTGGCCCTCGCGGACGTGGCGGAGGACTGCCACCGGCTGCTCAAGCTCAGGGCGCAGAGCAAGGGCATCGAGATCATCAAGGAGATCGACGAGAGCCTGGCCCAGCTCTGGGCGGACGAGCGGGCCATGCGCCAGATCTGCCTGAACCTGCTCTCCAACGCCATCAAGTTCACACCTTCGGGCGGTACCATCGTCATCACCATCGGCATGACCACGGATGGCGGACAGTTCCTGAGCATCAGGGACAACGGGCCCGGCATTCCGGAGGAGGAGATCCCGCGCGTGCTCAAGACGTTCGGCCAGGGCTCGCTGGCGCACCAGTCGGCGGAGGGCGGCACCGGCCTCGGCCTGCCGATCGTGAAGAACCTCGTGGACCTGCATGACGGCACCTTCGACCTGAAGAGCAAGCTGCGCGAAGGCACGGTCGTCACCGCCATGTTCCCGCGCCAACGGGTGATGCAGGCCCTGCCGCGGCTGGCCGAGCCCGGAGAGGAAACCGAGGCCGCCGCGGAAGAGCCCTACAGGCACCGCCGCCGCGCCTGACGCGGCAGCCATGGATTGCAGCGCTCTGCAAGGCGGCCTAAATAGGGACTGGGGGGCGTCCCGCAATCCGTATTGGAACCGGAAGACTTTGACACACCCCACGTTAACCGCCGCAGCATCGATCGTGCGCCAGGCCGGCAGGAGGCCCGCGAGCGCATGGGAGAACGCTTGAGATGACCGCCTGGCTGGCCCTCGGCCTGCTCGTCGTCGCCGGCCTCGCGCTGGTCCTGAGCCACGATTCGGGCACGATCGCCGGATTCGACAACGCGGATTTCGCCGGCCTGGCGGCCTTGCTGGCGCTGCTCGTCTTTCTCGGCGGGTCGATGTTCGGCAGCTATCGCGGTCGTCTCGCCAAGGGCCTGCGCGACGCCGTGGTCTGGGGCGCCTTCGCCTTCGTGCTGATCGCGCTCTACAGCTTCCGTAACGATCTGCTCTACGTCTTCGAGCGGGTCGCCGGCGAGCTGGTGCCCGGCCTGCCCGTGACCACCGCCACGGACAGCACCGGCGCCAGCGAGGTGCGCATCCGCCGGCAGGTCGGCGGGCAGTTCGTGGCACGGACCGACATCAACGGACAGTCGACGCCGATGATCGTCGACACCGGCGCCACCACCGTCGTCCTGACCCAGACCGACGCCCGCCGCATCGGCATCGATCCGAGCTCCCTCAACTACGGCGTGCCCGTGCAGACCGCCAACGGCACCTCCTTCGCCGCCCGCGTCCGCCTGAACCGGGTCTCGGTCGGCTCGGTGGCCGTTAACAATGTGGAAGCCCTGATCGCGCGCCCCGGCGCCCTGCACCAAAGCCTGCTCGGTATGAGTTTTTTAAGCCGTTTACGCTCTTATGAGTTCTCGGGAGACGTCCTGACCCTGCGCAGCTAGGCTCTTGCGCACGGCCCGAAACGGGCGACTCTCTCCAGCTTCCAGGAGTGGCGGATGGCGTTGGGCTCTGGCGGCAAGCATTTCGTTCGAGAAGCGGCGATCTGGTTCGGCGTGATGTTCGCCGGCGCCGGTGCGGCCTTCTTCTACGAAGACCTGCTTGCGCTCGTCCGCACCTCCTCCAACGCGGTTCAGCAGGCCGTGGAGGAGCGTCTCGACAACACCGCGAGCGTCGACGACGCTACGAGCCACAACAGCGGCTTCGAGCGGGTGGTGCGGCTGAAGGGCGATGCGCGCGGCCATTTCGACGTCCGCGCCTATATCAACGGCAGGCCGATGGCATTGATGGCCGATACCGGCGCCACGGTGGTGGCGCTGACCTACGAGGATGCGCGGCGCGCCGGCTTCATTCTGGGCGAGAGCGACTTCACGGGCCGGACCCGAACCGCGAACGGCATCGCCAGGGTCGCCCCGATCACCATCGACCGGGTGCGCGTCGGCGACATCTTGGTGCGCAACGTGCGCGGCATCGTCGCGGAGCCGGGCAAGCTCTCCGTGAACCTGCTCGGCATGAGCTTCATCGGCCGCCTCTCGCGCTTCGAGATGCGCGGCAGGGAGCTCGTGCTGATCGAGTGAGCGGGCCGCCCCGCCGCGAGTTCTTCACATCCACCGAGACGCCGCCCGCCCCGACAATCAGGGGACGCTTGGCCAGGAGCTATGTCTCGCTGCCGTTGACATAGCGCAGCTCATAGGTGCCCGGCTCGCTCGGCGCCCCAAGCGTCAGCAGATTGTCGCCGCGCTTGCGCCGCTCTTGGTCGGCAGGTTGAATTCCGCTATCAACAGCTCCGATCCAGGGGGGCCGCATGTTTCCTATCCCGCGCGACGATCTCGAGCCGAACACCGCCGCATTCGAGCGGCTGCCGCTGGTGAAGCCGACCGGCTTCCGCGAGTACGACGCCCGCTGGCGCTACCCGGACGAAATCAACCTGATGGGGATGCAGGCCATCGGTCTCGGTCTGGCCACGCTGATGGGCGAGCGCGGCGTGGCGAAGCGGATCGTCGTCGGCCACGACTACCGCTGGTACTCCAGCGCCATCAAGGAGGCCGTGACCGCCGGCCTGCTGGCGGGCGGCACCGAGGTGCACGACATCGGCCTGGCGCTCTCGCCCATGGCCTATTTCGCGCAGTTCGCGCTGGACGTCGAAGGCGTCGCCATGATCACCGCCAGCCACAACGACAATGGCTGGACCGGCATCAAGATGGGCATGGACCGACCCCTCACCTTCGGGCCGGACGACATGACGGCGCTGAAGGAGATCGTGCTCGCGGGCCGTTTCGAGATGCCCGGCGGCGGCCGCTACGTGTTCGTGCCCGACCTGGCGGAGCGCTACATGGCGGACCTGACCGAGCGGCCCAGGCTGACGCGCCGCCTGAAGGCGGTCGTGGCCTGCGGCAACGGCACCGCCGGCGCCTTCGCGCCACAGGTCCTGGAAGCGCTCGGCTGCGAGGTGGAGCCGCTCAACTGCGACCTGGATCACACGTTCCCGAACCACAACCCGAACCCGGAAGACCTGAAGATGCTCGACGCCATCCGCGACGCCGTCAGGGCATCGCAGGCCGATGTGGGCCTGGCCTTCGACGGCGACGGCGACCGCTGCGGCGTCGTCGACGAGACCGGCGAGCCGATCTTCGCCGACAAGGTCGGCGTCATGCTGGCCCGCGACATCTCGGCCCGGCACGCCGGCGCCAAGTTCGTCGCCGACGTCAAGTCCACGGGGCTGTTCATGACCGATCCGGTGCTCGCCGCCAACGGCGCCACCTGCGCC
>JAKSBI010000493.1 GCA_022361215.1 Hyphomicrobiales bacterium
AGCGGGTGGTCTTGCGCGCGGTGAGCAGTTGCGCGCGCGCCAGACGGGCGGCCGAGCGAATCTTGATCGCCAGCGCGGTGTATTCGTCGCGCGCCCTGACGATCTCCATTCGGGCCTTCGCCTTGCGCGCCCGGCCCCAGTCGAAGATCGGAACCTCCACCTCGAAGAGCGGCCCCTTTTCCTCCTCGCCGTCGTCGCGCTCCCACTCCGCGCCGCCCTCGAGATCGGGGATGATCGCTTCCGCTTTTCTGAGGCGGTAGGTCTTGGCGAGCGTGATCAGCTTCTGGCGGGCGGCAGCCAGCTCCAGGCTCGTCTCGATGGCGCGGCGCTCGACGGCGCCGGTGGCCAGCGCGCGTCCCGGAACATCGGGCAGCCGCCGGGCGGTCTGCCACGTGGTGGCTTTGCCCGAGAGCCCCATCATGACGTTGAGCGTCTCGCGCGCCGCCGCGGCATCCGCCTCCGCCTTCGCCAGGCCCAGCGTCTCGCGCACGAACTCGGCGTTCTGGGTCTCGAACTCGAGCTCCGTGATGTTGCCCGCCTCGCGCAGGCTCTTGGCTGCCTCCAGCGAGGCACGCGTCGACGTGACCACCTGCGAGAAGAGATCGACGAGCTGCAGTTGCGTCTGATACGCGATGAATGCCAGATGGGTCTCGCCGGCGACGCTCAGGACCTGCGCCGCCACCTTCAGCTTGGCCTCTTCGAGCTGAGACTTCGCGAGCCGCTTCTTCAGCGGAATGCGCACGATCTCGATGACCTTGAGCGCCCCGCCGAACACCAGATTGGTGGCGGCGTCCTCCGAGAAGGTGATCGAGCCGTCGACCACGGGGTTGCGCGGCAGCCCGGCCTGGACCAGCTCCGCCTGCGCGACGCCCAGATCCGCGTAGGTCGCCTGCAGCTCGCGATTGTTGAGCAGAGCCACCTGAACGGCGGAGCCCGCGGTCAGCGGCCACGAGAGCAGCTTGGCCGTGACAGGGCGTGCGGCCGGATCGTTGACGGGTCCGCCGCCCCAGCTGATGCGTTTGCCGGTGCGATCCTCGACGGCGGTGGCAACGTCGCCGAAGGGGCGCTCCGGCGACACGGTGGCGCATCCGGCCAGTAGCAGCGCCACGGCCAGGGCGAGGGCAGGGCGGCGCCAAGTGCAGACATGAAGCATGACCCCCTCCCTAATGCCGATGTTGATGGTCTTGGCGGCCCGACGGGGCCGGTGCAGGGGCCGCAGCCCCGCCGGGCGCGACCACTCTGGGCCTGACGTCTTGAAACTCGGGCACGAGTGCCGAAGGTGTGCGAATGGGTGCTGCGGCCTCGGCAAGCGGGCTGGCCGGATGACTCTCCGGCACGATGAACGCGTCCCGGTCCTTCCGGCATGCCGCTGTAAGCGCAACGATGATGAAAACTGCAATGACACGGCCAGTCATATCCTGCCCCCCGTGTGGTCACGGTTCTTGGTTCTATAGGTGAGCGGCTATGCGCCTCCGGCATGAGCACGGAGCGCATTGAGAGCGCGAAGATTTTGGGGGCGGCTTAGAGTCGGTAACGCTCGGTCAGCGCGAAGACGGGCGCACCACTGGTGTGCCGTTGCAGCGCGGCGTCGGGCGGTACAGTCGCACGGCGGTCCGCATGTCGGTCGAAATCGTCGACCGGAAGCAATGCAAGGAAGGCTGCGATCGGAGGGAGCGCCTCGCCCTCCCGGTCCGGTGCCTGCAATTCAAAGGAGGGCAGCGCCACACGCCAGTTGTGACAGTCCGTAGCACAGCCGCCCTGGTCCGGCTCGAGAGGATCATGACACTCGCCATGCGCGGAATGCGAGCCATGCCCATGGCCCACATGGATGGCCTGCGACATCTCCGAGGCAAGCGCCTGAGACGATGCCGCGCTCAGCATCGCACAGGGCGCCAACAGAAGCGCCAGCGCAAGAACAAGCGAAACGGCCTGCCTTAAGGTGCGCATGCATCCCATTCCGTTCAGCCTCTGTGTCTCAGACGGCAATGATCATCCTCACATGCCAAGCGCATCCGGTCTTTTTGTCAAAACTGTGTCCGGCTGCGATGCACGGTCACCACATTGTGATCCCACGCTCAGTGCGCCTTCTCCGCAAAGCTCTCCAGGATCGGGCAGTCCGGGCGGCTGTCGCCGCGGCAGGCCTCGACGAGGGTGCTCAGCGTGCTGCGAAGGCTTTGCAACTCCAGCAGCTTTTGATCGATGTCCTTCAGATGTGCTTCGGCCAGGGCTTTCACATCGGCGCTGGCCCGGTTTCGGTCCTTGTAGAGCGAAAGGAGCTGACGGCAGTCCTCGACCGAAAACCCGAGGCCGCGTGCGCGTTGCAGAAAGCGCAGCTCGTGAAGGTCCTGGCTGCTGTAGTCGCGATAGCCGTTGGCCCGGCGCGCCGGCCTGACCAGGCCGATGTCCTCGTAGTAGCGGATGGTCTTGGCGGGCAGCCCGCACTGCGCCGCCGCTTCACTGATGTTCATCGCGTGTCACTGCACTTCTGGGTGCCGTCCGAATTGCGATTTGCCTGGGAGCATAGCGTTTCCAGCCGCAGGAAGGTCAAGTCACCGCCGGCACCACGCCAAAGCGCTCGCGCCGTCGCCGCTCGGTCCCGAGCCGCACCGAGCGCAGCCGCAGCGCATTGCCGACGACGGAGACCGACGACAGGCTCATGGCCGCCGCCGCGAACATCGGCGACAGCAGCAGGCCGAATGCCGGGAAGAGGACACCGGCAGCGACCGGCACCCCGACCGTGTTGTAGGCGAAGGCGAAGAACAGGTTCTGCCTGATGTTCCACATGGTGGCATGCGCCAGGCGCCAGGCTCGCACGATGCCGCCGAGATCGCCCTTGACCAGGGTCACGCCGGCGCTCTCGATGGCGACGTCGGCACCGGTCCCCATGGCGATGCCGACATCGGCCTGGGCCAGCGCGGGCGCGTCGTTGACACCGTCGCCCGCCATGGCCACGCGCCGGCCCTCGGCCTGCAGTGCCTTGACGATCGCGGCCTTGGCGTCCGGCAGCACGTCGGCGCGCACGTCGGAGATGCCGAGCTTGGCCGCCACTGCCTCGGCCGTCGTAGCCGTGTCGCCGGTCACCATCACAACGTCGATCCCGTCGCTGCGTAGCGCGTCGAGCGCATCCGCCGTGGTCTCCTTGATCGGATCGGCAACCGCCAGGAGGCCGGCGGGCTTGCCGTCGATGGCGACGAACGTCGCCGTCTTGCCCTCGGCCCGGAGTGCATCCGCCCGCTCGGCCTCGGCGCCGAGCGCGACACCGATCTCCGTCATCATCGCCGCATTGCCCAGAGCGACGTCGCGCTCGCCGATGCGTCCCTTGACACCCTTGCCGGTGACCGCCTCGAAGTCCTGCGGCACGCCGAGCCGCGCCTTACGCGCTTCGGCGCCCTGCACGATGGCCTCGGCCAGGGGATGCTCACTACCGCGCTCCAGGCTGCCCGCATGGCCGAGCACTGTTGCCTCGTCGAAGCCGTCGAAGGCTACGACATCGGTCAGCCGGGGCCGGCCCTCGGTCAGCGTTCCGGTCTTGTCGACGATCAGCGTGTCGACCTTGGCCAGGCGCTCCAGGGCCTCGGCGGTCTTGATCAGCACGCCGGCCTGGGCGCCGCGGCCGGTGGCGACCATGATGGACATGGGCGTGGCCAGGCCGAGCGCGCAGGGACAGGCGATGATCAGCACGGAGACGGCCGCGACCAGGGCATGGGCCATCGCCGGAGGCGGTCCCCAGACCGACCAGGCCACGAAGGCGGTGGCGGCGACGGCCAGAACCGCCGGCACGAAGTAGGAGGCGACTTGGTCCGCCAGCTTCTGGATCGGGGCGCGGCTGCGCTGGGCCTCGGCGACCATGGTGACGATCTGGGCGAGCACGGTCTCGCTGCCGACGCGCTCGGCCACCATGACGAACGATCCGGAGCGGTTCAGGGTTCCGCCGGTCACGGGCTCGCCCTCGCGTTTCTCGACCGGGATCGGCTCGCCGGTCAGCATGGACTCGTCGATGGAGGAGCTGCCCTCAGCCACGCGCCCGTCGACGGGAACCGCGTCGCCGGGGCGCACCCTGAGCCGGTCGCCCACGACCACGTCGTCCAAGGGGATCTCGACGCCCGCGCCGTCCGCTGCGACGCGCAGCGCTGTCTTCGGCGACAGGTCGAGCAGGGCCCGGATGGCGTCGCCGGTCCGCTCCCGCGCCCTGAGCTCGAGCATCTGTCCGAGCAGCACCAGCACCACGATAACGGCCGCCGCCTCGAAATAGATGCCGACGGTTCCATCGGGACTGCGGAAGCTGGCCGGGAACACGTCCGGGGCCAACGTCGCGACCGTGCTGAACAGATAGGCCGCCCCGACGCCGATCCCGATCAACGTCCACATGTTGAGATTGCCCGTACGCAGCGACGTCCAGCAGCGCTGGAAGAAGGGCAGGGCGCCCCAGAGAACGACGGGCGTGGCGAGGATCAGCTCGAACGACTGCGCCAGGCGTGCGCCGAGCCAGTCCTTGATCGGCAGGCCCAGCATCGGCCCCATGGCGAGCACCAGAATGGGCAGCGTCAGGGCAGCGCCGATGCGGAAGCGGTGCGTGAAGTCGACGAGCTCCGGATTGGGCCCTTGATCCGCGGCCGGGATGCCCATGGGCTCCAGCGCCATGCCGCATATCGGGCAGGTGTCCGGGCCCTCGGTCACGATCTCCGGGTCCATGGGGCAAGTGTAAAGCGTCCCCTCGGGCATGGGCTCCGGCTCCGGGCCGCCGGCCAGATAGAGCTCCGGGTCGGACGCGAACTTGGCCTGGCAGCTCGCGTTGCAGAAGTAGTACGTCTCTTCTCCATGGCGATGCGAATAGGGCGCCGCCTCGATCGCGACCGTCATCCCGCAGACAGGATCGCGGGCATACAAGTCCTGGCTATCGGCGGCAGAGGCCGACCGCACCGCCTCGGCGGTCGGAGGCATCGTTATCCGGTCTTGCATCGTTCTCTCTTTTTTGGAGGGGCTTGTCTGTCCGTCGGGTCCGATCGGTCGCCGCTACGGCTTGTTGTGGCTGGCAAAGACCTCGGTGCGGCCGTCGCGCGTGAAGGCCAGCACGTCGTAAGGATCGTATTCGCCGTTCTCCATGCCCGGGGATCCGGAGGGCATGCCGGGCACGGCGAGCCCATGGACCTTTGGCTTGGTCTCCAGCAGACGCTTGACGTCGGCCGCGGGCACATGGCCTTCGATCTTGTAGCCGCCGACCTCGGCCGTGTGGCACGACTGCAGCGGCTCGGGGATGCCGGCCAGTCGCTTCACCCTTGCAAGCTCCTCGGCCGTCTTCGTGACCACCTTGAAGCCCGCCGCCTGCATATGTTCCACCCACTTGCCGCAGCATCCGCACCAGGGCGACTTCCACACGGTCATGGTGGGCAGCTCCGTGGCCACGGCGCCGGTCAGGGACGCCATCAGCGCGACAGCGGCAAAGAGTACGGTTCGTCTGTTCATCGCACGCCTCATTGTCAGGATTCCACCGGGTCGTCGATCGAGTTGCGCTTGAACCTGGGCCCTCCAGTCACTGGAAGGTCAAGGCGCAATCTCCGAGCAAACGGCCCGTGGACTGCCTCGAACGCCAAGTTGGCCCCGGTCTTGCGATGAGAGCCAATGAGGTGCAACGGCCCCTCGTGCCGGCGCACGATCATGGTAAACAGGAGGCGATTGTGGCCTACATTCTATTCCTCATCGGCGCATATTGGCTCACTGCCGCGCTCTGGTACCATCTCGGCGGCGATCCCAAATGGATCTGGATCTGCATGCTGCCCGCAGCCTGGCTTGGAACGTTGGGTCTGTTGCGGGATTACGGGAGCTGGCGCGGGAGATCGGACGCTTAAGGCCTGTTGAGCGTAGAGGCCTGGCGGCGGCGCTGACTGCGCCTACTGGAACGTGACGGTGGCGACCGCCCGGTCGACTTTTTCCTGAGCCCAGGTGACGGGCGCCGACGGCGGCTCCGTCGCGGCCGTAATCATGGTACCGAGGCCCGCCCTGTCCAGGACGACTTCGCCGCCCTCGGTACGCACGACGATCTCGCCATCCAGCAAGAAGATACCGACACTGCCGTCGATCGGCCCGCCCCAGAAATCCGTGCCGCGGATGCCCATGGTCGCGGCCGGGGTGCGCACCTCGACGGTCTTGACCTTGGCGCTGGCAATCCGGCCCGAGATGAACCGGAAGGCGCCCTTGATGAAGCTCGAAAACTCGGCCTTGTCCTGATCGGGGTCGTAGACGAACGTGTCCACGACCAGATGGGCGTTCTCGCCGAGGGTGAGCTTGGTGTTGTCCTTCAGCGTCACCTCCAGGCGGGCCCCGGGGCCGGTCCGGATCTCGTCGTCGAGATGCACCGGCGTCCCGATCACGGCTCTGATGCTGTTGCCGCGCGACTTCACCTCCGCCTCGGCCTGAACCCGATTGACCAGCCCGACGCGGGTTTTCTCCTGGGCGGTCGCCGGTGCCAGATAGAGAATCGCCAGTGTCGCCACGACCATGGCGACAAGAGGCCAGACGACGGGGAGGAGACGTTTCATCCTAGTCGGTTCCACGACTGCAGGGCCGAGGGCCCAGGCAGCGCGCTCCAGTTTCGAATTCCATCGCAATTCTCTGGTTAGAGATAGGATCGAGCCTGCGAGAATCAATCTGGCGCTACAGTATGCGACATACATCGTTGACATATGGTTTCGCGTGCGTGAGCGGACCACTTCGGTCTGACATGCAACCGGAGGCGGCTCGGGCGGGACGGTCGAGCCGCTGCCCGCGACGTGCGATGCCGTTGTCCCGAAGCACGACACAAGCCTAGTGACACCTGAATCCCCTGTGATATAGGAGGCGCCTCTAGCAGCGGGGCGATCTCTGGCGCCTGCGCGGGCGTGGTGGAATTGGTAGACACGCCAGATTTAGGATCTGGTGGCTTCGGCCGTGGGGGTTCAAGTCCCTCCGCCCGCACCAAGGGGCCGCGACAGCCGAACGTTGTGGAATGAATGGCACGTCAGTGCAGCCAACCCATTTCGAGTGATATCTCATGCAAGTCACGGAAACGGAGTCAGCGGGTCTAAAACGGGAGCTCAAGGTGGTCGTCGAGGCCGCGGAGCTGAGCGAGCGCCTGTCTAATCGGCTCGAGGAGCTGAAGAGTCAGATCCGGCTTAAGGGATTTCGGCCGGGCAAGGTCCCGGTATCCCATATCAAGAAGGTCTATGGGCGCTCGATCATGGCCGAGATCCTCGAGCAGGCCGTGGTCGAGACCAGCCAGAAGGCGCTGACGGATCGCGAGGAGCGTCCGGCTTACCAGCCCGATATCACGCTGCCCGACGACAAGGACGAGATCGAGAACGTCATCGCCGGCGACGCCGATCTCGCCTACACCATGGCCTTCGAGGTGCTCCCCGATATCGAGGTCACGGACCTGGCCGGTCTCGACCTGGAGAAACCGGTCGCCGAGATCGAGGAGGAGGCCATCGAGAAGGCCATCACCCAGCTCGTCGAAGGCAGTGTGAGCTATGTTGCCAAGGACGGACCTGCCGAGGACGGCGATCAGGTCACGCTCGATTTCGAAGGCAAGCTCGGCGATGAGCCCTTCGAGGGCGGCAAGGCCGAGGACGCGCAGGTCGTGCTCGGACGCGGCCGCTTCATCCCTGGCTTCGAGGAGGGGCTGCTGAAGGTCAAGGCCGGCGAGACGAAAACCATCGAGACCACGTTCCCTGACGACTACTCGGCCGAGCAACTGGCCGGCAAGACCGCGACCTTCGACGTCACCGTCAAGGAGGTGGCCGAGCCGGTGCTGCCGAAGGTCGACGACGATTTCGCCAAGACGCTCGGTTTCGAGAATGTGGAGGCTCTGCGCGGCGCGGTCACCGGCCGGCTGGGCGAGGAGTACGAGATGGCCTCGCGCTCGAAGCTCAAGCGGTCGCTGCTCGACTCGTTGAACACGGCCCATACGTTCGACCTGCCCAGCCAGCTCGTCGACCGGGAGTTCGACACCATCTGGCAGCAGGTCACCTCTGAGCTGGAGAACGCCGGCAAGGGCTTCGAGGACGAGGACACGACGGAGGAGAAGGCACGCGAGGAGTATCGCGGGATCGCCGAGCGCCGCGTCCGCCTCGGCCTGGTGCTCTCCGATATCGGCGAGAAGCAGGAGATCCGCGTCACCGACGAAGAGGTGCAGAAGGCACTGATGGAGCGGATCCAGCAGTTCCCCGGGCAGGAGCGTATGGTCTTCGAGTACTACCAGAAGAACCCCGAGGCGCTTGGCGAGTTCCGCGCGCCGATCTTCGAGGACAAGGTGGTCGACTACATCCTGGAGCTGGCCAATGTGAAGGAGAAGAAGGTGAGCTCCGAGGACCTGTTCGCCGTCGACGAGACGGCGGAGTAGAGGCCCCGGCACGGACGCGCCCGATCGGCGAGCAAGCCGCCGGATCGGCTCGGCGCCGGCAGCGCGGTGCGGCCGCCGCTATCTGTGGCGGCTGCGAATCGGCTAACAGTTGCATCAGTACCGCCCATATGCGGTCCGCAATCGCTGAGATGCGGGCCGATCCCCTAGGAGTAGCGCATGCGAGATCCGATCAACACCTACATGAACACGCTCGTGCCCATGGTTGTGGAGCAGACCAACCGCGGCGAGCGGGCCTACGACATTTATTCGCGGCTGCTGAAGGAGCGGATCGTCTTTGTCACGGGCGCGGTGGAGGATCACATGTCCTCGCTGGTGACGGCGCAGCTCCTGTACCTCGAGGCCGACAACCCGAAAAAAGAGATCTCGATGTACATCAATTCGCCTGGCGGCATCGTGACCTCGGGCATGGCGATCTACGACACCATGCAGTTCATCCGACCGTCCGTGGCCACGCTCTGCATCGGCCAGGCCGCGTCCATGGGGTCGCTGCTGCTGGCCGCCGGCGAGCCCGGCATGCGCTACGCCCTGCCGCATGCCCGGATCATGGTGCATCAGCCCTCCGGCGGCTTTCAGGGACAGGCCAGCGACATCGAGCGGCACGCCCAGGAGATCCTGTCCCTGCGGGAGCGGCTGAACGGCGTCTACGCCAAGCACACGGGCCAGTCCATCGAGACCATCGCCGAGGCGCTTGAGCGCGACAATTTCATGACCGCCGAGGCGGCTAAGGATTTCGGCCTGATCGACGAGGTGATCGAGAAGCGGCATGTGCCGGAAGACGCGGACTCCGCGGCTTCGTCGGAGGAGTCCTAGACCTGTCGGGCCAGCCTCGGCACGCTCCTGCCAAGCGTCCCATGCGTCTCGAATCGAAATTGTTTGTGATCATTTGTGACGCAACCGGTCCTAATCCAGTCGCGTTTGGTGACCATATCTAGGACAACCTGAGTCGCCGACGGCACCCAAACAGACATTGGCGCTTTTGGCATGAAACATGTATGACAGGGGTCGAGATTGGGCTTCCGGCGGCGGTCGCCGGCGGAGCCGGATTAAACAAATCTTGATCAATGCGGGGCTAGCATGCTGAGATCGGCGTAGAGAACTATCCTTACGGATACGGCTCTTTATGGTCTGATTCGGACCTGCGTCGGTGAGGAGGGGCCCTACCGACAAATGCTGTAGGGATGGCCGGTGCTCTGCACGGAACCCGGATGATTGGAAGGACAAAGTGAGCGGAAACGACTCAAAAAACACATTGTACTGCTCCTTCTGCGGCAAGAGTCAGCATGAGGTTCGCAAGCTGATTGCCGGCCCGACGGTGTTCATCTGCGATGAATGCGTCGAGCTGTGCATGGACATCATCCGCGAGGAGAACAAGAGCTCGTTGGTCAAGTCCCGCGACGGCGTTCCGACGCCATCCGAGATTTGCGAGGTTCTCGACGAC
>JAKSBI010000159.1 GCA_022361215.1 Hyphomicrobiales bacterium
CTGCTCGTCGATCATCTCGCCACCCTGCCCGCGCAATCGCCCGTGGCGCTGGCCAGCCGGAAGGAGATGGACGACCTGCTGATGGAGCCCCCGCCCGAGCAGGGCGCGGAGGCGGACCGGGTCCTCGGCGACGTGATGGAGACGGTGTTCCCGAACTGCGACCTGATCAACCATCCGCGCTTCTTCGCCTTCGTGCCCAGCGCCAGCAACTATGTCAGCGCGGTCGCCGATTTCCTGGCCACCGGCTTCAACGTCTTCGCCGGCGGCTGGGTCACCTCGCCGGCGGCGGCGGAGATCGAGATCGTCACCGTCAACTGGCTGCTGGAGCTGTTCGGGCTGCCGCTGAAGCAGGGCGGCGGCATCTATACCAGCGGCGGCTCCATGGCGAACCTGATCGGCGTGGCGACAGCGCGGAAGATCAAGCTGCAGGACCGGGCCGACGGCGCCACGCTCTACCTGTCGGACCAGGCGCACTCCTCCAATCACCGCGCCGCCCGGGTGCTCGGCTTCCAGGAGGACCAGGTCCGCCTGGTGCGCACCGACGACGCCTTCCGGATGGACATGGACGAACTGCGGGCCATGGTCGCCCGCGACGCCGCCGACGGGCGGCGGCCGTTCTGCGTGATCGCGACGGCGGGCACCACCAACACCGGCGCGGTCGACCCGCTGGAGGAGATCGCGGAGCTGTGCGCGACGGAAGATCTCTGGATGCATGTGGACGGGGCCTATGGCGCCGCCGCCATCCTGACCGCCCAGGGCCGCGCGGCGCTGACGGGCATCGAGCGGGCGCATTCGATCACGGTGGACCCGCACAAATGGCTGTTCCAGCCCTATGAGATCGGCTGCGTCCTGGTGCGCAAGCACACCTGGCTGCACGCCACCTTCAGCCAGCGGCCGGAGTATCTGAGAGACACCGAGGGCAGCTCCGAGGAGATCAATTTCTACGACCACGGGGTGCAGCTCACGCGGCGGTTCCGCGCCCTGAAGTTCTACATGTCGATCAAGACCTTCGGCCTGGCCTCGTTCCGCGCGGCGGTGCAGCTCGGGATCGAGGCGGCCGAGGCCGCCGAGGCGTTCCTGGAGAGCCGCCCCGACTGGGAGATCATGTCGCCGGCGACGCTCGCCGTGCTCAACTTCAGATACAATCCACGGGACCGGGACCTGACGGACGCGGCGCTCGACCGGCTCAACGAGCGCCTGTCCCGGGGCATCATCGAATCGGGTCAGGCGATGCTGACCACGACCGTTCTCAAGGGCAAGGTGGTGCTGCGCATGTGCCTGATCAATCCGCGGCTCTCCCTCGAACGGGACGTTTACGCGACGCTTCTGGCGCTGGAGGATCTCGCGGCAGGCCGATGCTGACGCTTGTCGACGGCGATCTGCAAAATCCGGGGTTGCATTCTTCAAATTCGTGCCGAAGTTAGCGGGAAACCGAGTCACGGCAGCCGCGGATGCTGGGCCCGACCGCGCCGCCCGCCTCTCACCGGCAACGCCTGCAGATACCAGGAGCGTCATCTGAGCACCCACCCTTGCCTCGCGCCCCGTCGGGCGAGCACACCACCATGCGCCGGTCGCGGGCCGGCACATGGCTGACATGGCCGGTCGCAAAGCCGCGGCAGCCTGGCAACCGCTGCGCAGCGCGCCGAACCGGCGCATCGGCCGCAGAACGGCGTCTCCCACCGGCGTGGTGGCGCTCGGCTGCGTCGTCCTCGCCCTGACCGTGCTGGCGCTTCGGCTGCAAACGCCGGACGACGCCAGCAGCCCGGCCACCAAGCGCGAGCACGTCCAGTCCCGGGCCAGCCATGCTCCCTATGTGAAGGTCTTCGCCGGGCCTCACACGGTGCACCGTTTCTCGAGGATCGCCTTCGCGCCGTGGAACTGGGACATCTCGGACGAGCGGATCGGCGTCGTGGCCACGGGCACCACGCTGGCCGAGTTCCTGTCCGGCGCCGTCACGCTCGAATGGGAGGCCCTTTACGCCTATCACTGGGGCACGCAGCAGTTCCACGAGCTCGGCGGCGCCTTCTACCTGCGCTGGAACCGCTTTCCGTGGAACAGCCTGGTGAGGACCACCTACGCCATCGGGCTCGGGCCAAGCTACACCAGCGCAGCGGCCCACTACGAGCCCGGGGACGGCCTGATCTCGAAATGGCTGACCCAGCTCAACTTCGAGCTGAACCTGTATCATCCCGACAACCCCGGCTGGGCTCTGATCGCCCGCCTGCAGCACCGCAGCGGCGCCTTCGGCACCATCAAGGGCATCCGCGGCGGCTCGAACTTTCTGACACTGGGCTTCCGGCGCCAGTTCTAGCCCTTTGTCGAAGCATGTCTTTTTCCCCGAAACCCAGTGGTGTCCGGAATTTTGGGTGCGTGTCCATCTGAACGGCAGGCGCGGCCTTGGTTTCCGGTCGGGAGCGCCGTGTCCAAACACCGGTTCCAGGCCTTACTCGGCGTCATCCCGGCGCAGACCGGGATGACGCCGAGCAAAAGGTGTCGCGAGGGAGCTAGATGACAGGAGTCAGGCCCCTATTTCTCAAATCCCGGACACCAGTGTCCCGAAACCGGTATCCACTTTCGGGAGACACGCTTTAGCTGGAATTTTCTCCGTATACGGAATAACATGCCGGCACATGAGCGCCACAATGTCGCACCGCTCAATCCAATCAATGCGTTAGGCGCTCAGCACCGAACACATTTTTGCTGCATTTGGTGCCCAACTACGAAGTCGACAGACGAATCGGGGGGTCTTTGAATGTCGCACGAGCCACCTGAGCGACAGGGGCACAGCACGCTCGATCAGCTTGTATCCAGGCTGCCGGTGCCGCCGCGGCTGCTGCACCGTCTGGGACGCGGCGCGACCCGGCTTGCCGCGCAGGGCCTGATCGCGCTGATCGCCGTGGGCACGCCGATTGCCGGCCTCTGCCTGGCGGCCTATCTCAGCCCCATTCTGGTCAGAGCCGCCATCGGCGACATGAACGTGATCGTCGCGGCTTTGCTGTGGCTGACCCTGGTCACGTCGGGCACGGCCTTGATCTACAAGAATCACGTGCTGCCGCTCACGCTTCGCCTGTGCTGGCGGATCAAAGCCTGGCATCGGGACCTGGAGCTGCGGGACGCCATGGATCTGCCCTTCCGGGACGACACCGCCATGGTGCGCCGTCTCGAAAGCCGCGTGGAGTGATCCCCGACAGCCTGTAAGCCGTACCGGCGCCACCCCATCGCGCGATCACGTCAATCTGATCGCGACCGCCGGGTCTTTGCCGCAGAACCGCTGTAGGGTCGCGAGATCGACCTCCGCGGGGCCCGTGCGACAAGCGATGCGACGATCAGCGTGTTTGATTCTGGCGATTGCCGGTCTCGTGTCTCTTTGCGGGTGGGCCGCGCCGGCGCTGGCACAGGCCGACGCCGGCAAACCGGCGCCCCCGACGCGGATCGAGGTCGCCGGCGGCATCCTGGCCGTCCATTTCAGCCCCGGCAGGTTTCGGCTCTCCAACGAACAGATCCTCGCCTGGATCTCGCGCTCGGCGCGGGCCGTCGCGGTCTATTACGGACGCTTCCCGCTGAACTCGACCGACATTCTGATCATTCCCGTCGACGGCAAGGGCGTGAAGGGCGGCCAGGCCTTCGGCGGCCCGGGAGCCTGGCTGCGGGTGCGGGTCGGGCGCGACAGCGACCTGGCGGATCTGCGCAAGGACTGGGTCATGGTGCACGAGATGACCCATCTGGCCTTCCCGCGCCTGGACGACCGCTACGACTGGCTCACCGAGGGGCTCGCCGTCTATGTGGA
>JAKSBI010000181.1 GCA_022361215.1 Hyphomicrobiales bacterium
ATACGCGCAGTCTTTTTTTCTTTGTGCATGTTATGTGACTGCGCGCGCACCTCCTAGGTCGCGCGCGCTTATAACAGAAATATCAATGTCAGGCGGTGATGACCGTCGGGCACGGCCGGGCCCCTCGGGTCGCGGCAGAGCGTTGTCACTATGGAGCTGCCCGGTCACTCATAAGGAGCATCGGCTCCGGACAGAAGTGCTATCCGTTTTAGAACCGCCAGGCTGGAGATTTGCCGGGTCTGATTGCTCGCGGCGAGGCCGCTCAATCGTTTTTATCGCCCAAAGCCGACCGGCCCTGCCATTCCTTTCAAACACTTAGCGCGCATTTTGGGGGTGTTTTCAGGCACGCCGCCTTCGATGTCCGACATTTATTGGTTTGATCTTTGTCGCGAATGTCGGGCAAATTGCCAATTACCGAATAGCGTGGCTTCGTGCGCCCGGGCGGGCGCCCTTCTTTAGCTCCGCAGCAATCTCTCTGACAAATCCGCTCATTGCGACGCCGGCCCGCCGGCGCATTGAGAAAACGCGTCCATGTCCTACCAACCCCACAAACCGAAACCAAAGCAGATGCGATGACCGCGACAGTCGATGTCTATTTCCGCTCGGGCATGGTCTCGTTGGCGGTGGCCTCGACGGACAAGCCCAACTTCGACTCCACCTATGTGCATGCCGAGCCCTATCTCGGTAAGCAGCAGCTGAGCGTCGCCGCCAGCGCGATCTCATCCGGCGCGGCGCCGGCCGACACCGGCTACGCTCAGGTCATCGTGCAGCCGGGCCGCAAGGTCCGCTACGAGGTGAACGGGCTCGGCCGCTCGGTCGACGCGACCTCCGAAAGCCCGATGATCTTCGGCGAGGCGCTGATTGCGCTCGGCCAGGGGCAGACGCTCAGCGTCATCGAGGACACGACCTGATCGCAAACACCGATAAGAGCTGAACCCATGGGCTTCCGAAAACCCAAACTCACGGGCCGCAAGCCCGACAAGCTGATGCGCGACGCAATCATCCTGGAGCTGAACGAAGTCGCCAAGGAGGCCGACGGCGTGGTGACGAAGAAGCTCCGCTGCGTGGCTCGCGCGTTGGTGGAGCAGGCCATGTCCGGCGACGTTCCCGCGATCAAGGAGATCAACAATCGTGTGGACGGCCGGCTGCCCCTGGCGGTTGGCAGCCCGAAGGACGCTGACGGCGTCGGGCCGCTGGTCGTGGAAATCGTCAGGTTCGGAGAGCTGACCTCCGACGAGTGACCTGCGGCGGTCCGGTCAGTTTGTCCCGGTGCCGCATACGAACCGATCATTCTGAAACCAATCGTCTTTTTGCAATGCGGCCCATACGCCGGCGTTGAGTGAAGCGCTGGCAGCTGGAGCGCGCGAGCAGCTCTTTCCGAGAGCGGGCTCCAGCCCAAACGCGGCACTCGCCCGCGACTGGCTGGCTCGGGCCGGAGCCTGCCGCCAGGCAGCGCTGCGGAATGTCCGCCGTCATCGCCTATCGACCACACCATCCCCACAGAAAGGATCTGCAAATGGCTTTGCCAGAGTTCATTCTCGCCGAGCTTCCTGCCGCGTCAGCCAATCAGGGCAACTCCGTCATCGTCACCGATGGCTCGCCGACCAATGGCGCCGTCATCGCCGTCTCCGATGGCGTACAATGGCTTCTGCAAGAGTCATTCGCGGTTGGCGGCGGGCCGGCTCGTATCGCCTCTCAATCGACGCTGAGCCTGGACTTCGCTGCCAGCGACGTGACGCTGAACGCGACACAGTTCACGGACAATCTCCGCTTCGGACCCGACGCCGCGCTGACGACGGCCAGAACGCTGAACGTTCCGAAGCAGGCCAAGCAGTTCCGGGTTTTCAACCCTGTGGGCTCCGGGGCGAACACGCTTTCCGTGGCGCGCGGCACAACCACTGTGGTCGTCGCCGCTGGCGAGGAGAGACTACTGTACACCGATAGCTCGGAAAACGGTCTCGTCGAGTTCTCCGCCGGGGCCGGCTCCACAACCTTCCTTGCGCTGACGGACACGCCCTCCGCCTTTACCGGCCAAGCCAACAAGGCCGTGGCTGTCAATGCCGGTGCCACCGCTCTGGAATTCGTCGATTTCCCCGCGGCAGCGCCGTTCAGCGGAGCTTTTGTCCGCAAGATCCTGGCTCAGACCATCCCCAACAATACTCTGACCCCTGTCGCCTGGCAGACGGAGGAGTTCGATGACGGCAATTGGTTCGACGCGGTTGCGAATGACACCATCTTCACGGTGCCGACAGGCGTGACGAGAGTCAGCATCTCGACCGTCGTGGCTCTCAACACAAACAATGTGGGTGAAAGGGAGCTGCGGTTGTTGGTGAATACAGACATCGTTGCACGTGTTCTTGATGCTGGATTCACCGCCACGAATGTCCAAGTCCTTTCAACAGCGGTGAGCGCCATTGATGTCTCGGCTGGAGATACGATCCGGGTCGATTTTCGGCATACCGCTGGCATCAGTTTGGATTTGGCCCAAGGCAATGCCAGCCACCTGTCCGTGCACGCCTTGGGCTGAACTGGAACAACCAGAGCGCTGGCGCTCTGGTGTTCACGTTTGCTCCTGGCCGTGAAGACCGTCAGGTTCGGAGAGGTTGCCTTTGGCGAGTGACCTGCGCGGTTTGCCCTTCAGGTGCTGCTGATCGACATGGGCCAATCCTCTTGAAACCAATTGCGGTTCCGCAGGACTAGGAACTCGGAACGCTGCCTCGAAGCTGAATGGGGTTGTGGCATATCCCATGGCCCAACCGAGCCATCGCCACCTAGGATGAGCCTGCAGAACGAGTGTCACCCGTTCTGCAGTCTACCCCCGGTCCCGTCGCGTCTTGGGAGCGCGGCGGGGCCTTCTGAATGGCCGTGCGGTCATGCTATGGGTTTTGCACATGGCGCGGGGGAGTGTGGGGCTCGCCATGTCGACGCAACCGCCTCCCAACCCCGTGCGCCTGGGCGATCTCGTGGGTACCGAGACCTGGGTCTGGTTCTACTGTCTGGACTGTGGCCACGACGTGTTCCGGCGGCCCGAGGACGTGCCGCTCGCACCCGACGTCCCGATCTACCGCATTGCAGAGCGGGCCGTCTGCTCGGCCTGAGCCTCGCGGAACATCCATACCAAGCCGTCCGCATGCTGGCCGGATCTGAACCCCGCCGAGATGCTGGCACCGAGTTTCCGGGAGCATGGCCGGCTCATGCGCGAGCAGGGGAAGGAAAAGGGCTGATGGAGCCGTGATCGATGTCCGCTACGCGACGGCTTGCGGGCGTAGGTTCGGGTTGCCATCAGCTTCCGCTTGGTGCCAATTCCGGAAGCTCGAATGGATCAAATTTGCGTCAGTGAGTCGTCTTAAATCGACCCTAACCTGAAGTTCGTCAATCGCACCTAGCTGCGGCGAACTGGAGGCGCCGACCGTCTGCTCTCGCCTAGCGAGCAGTTGCTCGGCATTCCCAGCTATTGCCTGTTAGTTGGCGCAATTTCCGGTCGCGGGGTTCTTCATAGAGCGGTAGGGCACTCATTTGTGGCCTATGATCAGCACCATATCGCCGCCTCTAAGATCATCTCGAACGCGATCGGTCCATGCTTCGAGGTCAAAGTGTCCGATTTCCGAGAGAGCCTTAGCGAGTCCTTCCGCGTACTCGCCAAGGCGATCGGCGCTGGGCGTCTTCAGCCGGATGTCAATACCTCTCGGCTGCATAGCGCCGAAGACGGTGTTCGGGGCGAATTCAATCTTCCAGTCGGCGCGATCGAGCTGCTCAACTATCTCTTTCGCGAACGATTGGGCCTCGGGGTCGTTGTAAGGGGATGCGACCGTCAGCAAAAAGGGCGGCTCAAACGGTCCACGAGGCAACATTCTAGAGAGCGTCTGCTCTTGCGCGCTGGACAAGCTGCGCGCGCCCTTAAGCGCATCGATCCGATTGCCGATCGGTATCAACAGGATTGCCGCGATTGCCGTCACGGCACCCGCTATTGCAGCCGTCCACGTGAAGACCGACTTCAGCGTTTCCAACGTATCCAGCGAAAGCGAACTGATCATAGAACGTGTTCCTCCGGTTACGCGTTAAGTCTGTGAAAAACGTACTACGTCACTGTGCAGGCGCACGCGGAAATCCCGCCGCAGGAATTCTACTGCACAGCAGGCCGGCCTTGTGACGTGATCGTTGCTGCGGTCGAACAGAGCGGCTCATGCTAGGCTGGCGAGCGATCTGTTGCCCGGGTGGCAATCGCCGCACCACGCCTTCCGTGCATGACGCGCGGGCTTCATGTCCCGCTGCGGCACACGGGCCAACCCTTTTGAAACCAATCCGGTTTTCCCTCGTGGCGCCAATGCGGTGGACGGTGCGGCGCGGCGTCACCAGCCGCGCTTGACGTAGGCGTCGGGGACGCCCTGGGCGATGAACTGCTGGCGGTTCAGCTCGGCGCTGTGGTGGTCGAAGGGGCCGATGGCCGCGCAGTACCAGCCATTGCGGAAGTTGGGATAGTCGTTGGTGTCGACCACGTTGACGCTCAGTCTCGCCGCCTGCCGGTTGGCCGCCGCGCTGGACTGGTAGCAGCCGCCGATGGCGAACCAGGCGCCGGGCTCGGCCGCGGCCCTTTCGCCGGCGGTCCCGAGAGCGGCGATCATGGCGAGGGCCGCAAGCGATGTCTTGATGCAGATTTTCATTGTGGATCTCCCTTCCCGCGGCCTTCGGCTGGCCTGTTGTCCAGATAGGAGATGGGCATGACCTCCGCAAGAACGCCGGCCTCCATCGGTCGGCTCGCTGCGGGTGACGCCTCCAACCAACC
>JAKSBI010000574.1 GCA_022361215.1 Hyphomicrobiales bacterium
CCGGCATGCTGTTCAACTACGACTTCTGGTACCAGCCGCGCCACAACGTCATGGTCTCCAGCGAGTGGGCGGCGCCGAACACCTTCATGCCGGGCTTCGATCTGGAGGAGGTCGGTCTTCTCAAATACGGCCGCCGGATCCACTTCTGGGACTTCGAGAAGAAGAGCATCGTCAGGAGCGAGTATCTCGGCGAGGACGGCCTGGTCCCGCTCGAGGTCCGATTCCATCACAACCCGGATTCGAGCCACGGCTTCGTCGGCGCGGCCCTCTCCTCCAATGTCATCCATTGGTACAAGGAGAACGGCGAATGGATCGTCGAGAAGATCATCGATGTCGAGAACGTTCGCCATCCCGAATGGCCCATCCCGGTTCCCGGGCTGATCAGCGTCATCCTGATCTCCATGGACGACCGCTTCCTCTATCTGTCGAACTGGCTCCATGGCGATCTGCGCCAGTACGACATTTCCGACCCCTCCAATCCGAGGCTCACGGGCCAGGTCTGGATGGGTGGCCTCTTGGGGAACGCGCCCGAGGTGAACGGCCATGAGATCACCGGCGGCCCGCAAATGATCCAGCTTTCGCTCGACGGCAAGCGGCTCTATGTGACCACGTCGTTGTTCTCCACCTGGGACAACCAGTTCTACCCGGCGATGCGCACGAAAGGCGGCTGCATGCTGATGGTCGACTGCAACACGGAAAAGGGCGGCATGTCGATCAACCCGGACTTTTTCGTCGACTTCTCGAACGAGCCGAACGGGCCCGCGCGCTGCCACGAGACGCGCTATCCCGGCGGTGACTGCACGTCCGATATCTGGCTCTAGGTCGTCGTGGGACCTTTCACCATCACGCTCGCGAATTGCGATGGGCAAACCTTCGAAGTCTATGGCGACGAGGTTCTGCTCGACGCGCTCGAGGAGCAGGGCGTGTCGCTTCCCTATGGATGCCGCTATGGCGGTTGCATCTCCTGTGCCGCCAAGCTGATTGCGGGGGAGGTCGATCAGAGCGAGGGGGTTGCGCTCAAGCCCTATCAATTGGCGGAAGGCTATGTGCTGCTGTGCGTGGCCTATCCCAGGAGCGACTGCACGTTCGATGTGGGCGTCGAGAGCCACGACAGGCTCTACCGGAACCCGTTCAAGACCCCTATCTCTCAGGTCGAAGTCGACGTCATCGCACGCGCGGTCCCCCACGTCCCGGAGCCCGAATCATGAACCACGACGAGTATGCGGAAGACTATCTCGCCACGATCCTCAAAGAGGTGAACACGATCGCCATGGTCGGCGCCAGCGCGGACCCCACCAAGTTCAGCTACGGCGTGCTGCGTGTGCTGAGCGAGACCGGCTATGACATGATCCCGGTCAATCCCAAGCAGGCCGGCGCCGAGATCCGCGGCCTGCCGGTCTACGAGTCGCTGAGCGCCATCGACCGGCCGGTGGACATGGTGCAGATGTTCCGCAGCCCGGACGCCGCGCCCGAGGTCGCCCAGGAGGCGATCGACATCGGCGCCAAGGTGCTTTGGATGCAGCTCGGCGTGCGCAACGAGGAGGCGGCGCGCCTGGCCGAGGAGGCGGGCCTCAAGGTCGTCATGAACCGTTGCCCCAAGATCGAGCTCTTCCGGCCGTTCTGGAAGCCCCGGCTCAATCAGCCCATTTGACAAAAAATGCGTCAGACCTGGGCGACGGTCTTCAGCTTGGCTTGGGGGTGGATCTCGTTCTGCGACAGCACAGGCGTCTGTGACCGGAAGCGCTCGACGATCGACCGCACGAAGGGTCGGATACCGGGGCTGGTCAGCAGGACGGGCGCCTGCCCCTGGGCCGCGGCCTCCTCGAACGAGGCGCGCACCGCCTTGATAAAGGCCTGCAGGCGGCTCGGTACCATGGCCAGCTGCTGGTCGTCGCCATCGCCGACGATGGACTCGGCGAACTCCTGCTCCCATTGGGGTGTGAGCGTGATCAGCGGCAGGAAGCCGTCCGGCGACACGAACGAGGAGCAGATCTGACGCGCCAGACGCGTGCGCACATGCTCGGTGATGGTCTGGATGCTCTGGGTAAATCCGGCGGCTTCGGCGATGCCTTCCAGGATCGTGGGCAGGTCGCGGATGGAGACGCGCTCTGTGAGCAGCGTCTGCAGCACGCGCTGAATGCCGGTCACGCTGATCTGGGTGGGCACGATGTCGTCGAGCAGCTTCCGTTCCCTGTCGCTCAGCTCGTCCAGGAGTTTCTGCACCTCGGAGTAGGACAGGAGCTCGGACATGTGCGACTTCAGGATCTCGGTCAGATGCGTCGAGATGACGGTGACCGGGTCGACCACCGTATAGCCCCTGAGAGCGGCCTCATCCCTGAGGCTCGACTCGACCCAGGTCGCCGGCAGGCCGAATGTCGGCTCGGTCGTGTGCATGCCTGGCAGCTCGATCTGCCCGCCGGTCGGGTTCATCACCATCAGGTTGTCGGGCATCAGCGTGCCGGTTCCGGCCTCGACCTCCTTGACCTTGATGACATAGGCATTCGGCTCGAGCTGCATGTTGTCGAGGATGCGGACGGCCGGCATGACGAAGCCCATGTCGCTGGCCAGCTGGCGGCGCAGCGCCTTGATCTGCTCCGTCAGCTTGTCGGAGTCGCCCCTCGGGTCGTTGATCAGCGGCAGCAGGCCGTAGCCGAGCTCGAGCCGCAGCTCGTCCATTTGCAGCGCCTGCGAGATCGGCTCCTCAGCGGGCTCGACCGGTTCCGCTGCGGCCGCTTCCTTGGCGATTTTCGCTTCGGCCTCCTGGGCCTGATGGCGACCGGCGTACCAGGCCATCGTGCCCGAGGCGGCAGCCAGCCCCAGGAACGGCAGAACCGGGATGCCGGGCAGGGCGGCCATCACGACCATGACGAAGGAGGACATGCCGAGCGCCTTGGGATAGCCGGAAAGCTGGCTGACCAGCGCCTTGTCGGCCGCGCCGTCGACGCCGGCCTTGGAGACCAGCAGGCCGGCGGCGGTCGAGACGATCAGTGCCGGCACCTGCGAGACCAGCCCGTCGCCGATGGTCAGGAGCGTGTAGGTCTGGCCGGCATCGGCCATGGAGAGGTCGTTCTGGCCGACGCCGACGATCATGCCGCCGATGATGTTGATGAAGGTGATCAGCAGTCCGGCGATGGCGTCGCCGCGGACGAACTTCGAGGCACCGTCCATAGCGCCGAAGAACGACGATTCGTCCTCCAGTTGCTTGCGGCGGGTCCGCGCCTCGTCCTCGCTGATCAGGCCCGCCGAAAGATCTGCGTCGATGGCCATCTGTTTGCCGGGCATGGCGTCGAGCGTGAAGCGGGCGGCGACCTCGGCGATGCGGCCCGAGCCCTTCGTGATCACCACGAAGTTCACGATCACCAGGATCGCGAAGACGATGATGCCGATCACGAAGTTGCCCTGCATGACGAAGTTGCCGAACGCCTGAATGACGTGGCCGGCGGCATCGGTCCCTTCGTGACCGTGGGTCAGGATCAGGCGCGTCGAGGCTAGGTTCAGCGCCAGCCGCAGCATGGTGGCGATCAGCAGCACGGTCGGAAAGGCGGAGAACTCCAGCGGCGTATGAATGAACAGCGCCGTCATAAGGATCAGGACGGAAAAGGTGATCGAGATCGCCAGCAGCATGTCGAGGGCCGCTGCCGGCATCGGCAGGATCAGGACGACGAGGATGGCAATGACGCCGAGCGCCAGACCGATCTCGCCGCGCCGGGCCGCGTTCGCCAAGTCGCCGAGCCCCGACAGCAGGGCATTGGGTTCCCGCGGTCCTTGCGGCTCCCCGGCCTCGACGGGACCGGCGGCGGTGGTGTCGCTCATCTCGTCGCCTTCCGGCCGGTCTATCGGATCACGTCAGGGCCGGACGCACATCGCCCGGCACCGGAACCTCGATGCCCTCCTGCGCGTACTGCTTCAGCTTGTTGCGCAGCGTGCGGATCGAGATCCCCAGGATGTTCGCTGCGTGCGTGCGGTTGCCCAGGCAGTGGCCGAGCGTCTCCAGGATCAGCTCGCGCTCGACCTCGGCCACGGTCTTGCCGACCAGCTCGCGCGAGACGGCTTCGGCGGTCTGTGCCGCATGGGTGGCGGCGTCGCTCCCCGGTCCGCCCACGGCCGGAGCGCCGTCGGGTGTGCGGATCGCTTCGATGCCGATCTCGTCCCCGCTGGCCAGCAGCACGGCGCGGTGGATGGTGTTCTCCAGTTCCCGGACATTCCCGGGCCAGCGACAGGCCAGCAACTGCCGCCGCGCCTCCGACGAGAGAGGGCGGGCCGGCAGGCCGTTCGCGTCGGCGTATTTGGCGGCGAAATGGTCCGCCAGCTCCAGAATATCGGCAGGACGCTCGCGTAGCGGCGGGACCTTCAGATTGACCACATTCAGCCGATAGAGCAGGTCCTCGCGGAAGGACCCTTCGCGCACCGCAGCCTGGAGATCGCGGTTCGATGTGGCGATGATCCGGATATCGACCGGCACCGGCTTGCTTCCCCCGACCCGGTCGATCACGCGCTCCTGGATGGCGCGCAGCAGCTTGGCCTGCAGCCGCACATCCATCTCGCTGATTTCGTCGAGCAGCAGCGTGCCGGCATTGGCCTCCTCGAACTTGCCGAGGCGCCGGGCCACGGCGCCCGTGAAGGCGCCCTTCTCGTGGCCGAACAGCTCCGACTCCAGCAGGTTCTCCGGAATGGCGGCGCAGTTGACGGAGATGAAGGCTTTGCCCGCACGCGCCGACTTCTGGTGCAGATGCCGCGCCATCACCTCCTTGCCCGTGCCGCTTTCGCCGGTGATCAGGATGCTGGCGTCGGAGGCGGCGACCTGGCTGGCCAGTTGGAGGACCTCGGCCATCTTCTCGTCCCGGTAGATCAGCGCGTGGGACTCGGCTGCGACCGCTTCCAGGATCGCCGCGATCAGATCGGCGTCGGGCGGCAGCGGGATGTACTCCTTCGCGCCCGCCTGGATCGCGGCGACGGCTGCGCGGGCGTCGTGCTCGACGCCGCAGGCCACGACCGGCACATGGATGTGCTCCGCATCGAGGTGCTCGATGAGCTCGGCAATGTCGTTGCCCACGTCGACCATGAGCAGATCGGCGCCGCGGCCGGACCTCAGGTCCTTGAGCGCGCTTTCGATGGTCGGCGCGTGGGTCACCTTGGCGCCGCGATCGATCGCGATCTTCGTCGCCGTCGTAAGATCGCCGTTCAAGCTGCCGATAATCAACAGTCTCATTGCCGTCTCCTATGCAATCCGTTTGGCCGGGACCGAGCCTCGCGCCGGCATCAGCCGGTTTTGTCGGCCTTGATGATTTCCGTCATTGTGATGCCGAGCTTGTCGTCGACCAGCACGACCTCGCCGCGCGCCACCAGTCTGTTGTTCACGTAGATGTCGATGGCCTCGCCGACCTTGCGGTCGAGCTCGATGACGTCGCCCGAATCGAGGTGAAGCAGCTCGCTGACTTCCATGTTGGTCCGTCCGAGAACGGCCGCGATGTTCACCGGAATGTCGAAGACGGCCTCGAGATCCGAGGCGGAGCGTTGCGTGTCGTCGCTTGCCCGAGGCATCGGCTCCGGTGTCGCCTGCGGCTCGTCCGTGGCGACGGCATCGCCTTCCCCGGCCTGGGAAAAGTCCGTGAGATCGACGTTATCCGACCCGGTCTCCTCGCTCATGCGATCTCTCCTGCAGCATTGGTGTTTTCGTTATCGATGCCCGCCTCCGGGGCCTTCGCCGCGGCCGCTTCCGCGCCGTCGACGTCTCCCGTGCCGGTGGCGGGCTCGCTTCGCTCCGCCGCGACGTGACGCCTGACCACGCTGTCGATGCGCTGGGAGACGTCGCGCATGTCGCGTGCAATGCCGCCGTCGGCCCACTCGATGCGGCCGTCGCCGACGGGAATCTCTGGGTCTCCGAGAATGATCAGCTTTCCGGCAAAGCCTCGCTGGGAGGCGCATTCCGTCAGCCGGTTTTGCACCTGCTCGACCAGGCCGTCATTGACTCGGACAGCGATGTGCGGCGCATGGGTCATCTCTTCGAGGCATTCGCTGAAGAGCGCTTCGAGCTCGGCGACGGGCTCCCGGCGGACCAGCTCGCCGGCCAAGGTCTCCGATATGGTTCGCGCTACGCGGACGGCGTCGGTCCGGATGGCGGCACATTCCTGGCCGACGGCCTGAGTGGCGCCGCTCATGTGCTCCAGCAGCGCATCGAGCGTGTCTGCAATGCGGGCCTCGATGGAGGCCGCCGCCGCGGCTTCGCCTTCGGCATGGCCGGCTTGGCGCGCAGCGCGGCAGGCCTCGGCCAGTTCCCGCTCGAACGTCTCGCGCAAGGCCTGCTCGGACGCTTCCCGCTCCGCCTCTTGCAGCGCAGCGGTGCCGTCGAAGTCCCGATCGAACAGAAATTTTGCCGGTGCGGCCATGCCCTGTCTCGTCCCTCTAGTAGACCAGCTCGTCGTCGCCGCCGTTCTTCGCGATCACGATCTCGCCCTTCGCGGCCAGATCCTTGGCGAGGTTGACCATCTCCGTCTGTGCGTCGTCGACGTCCTTGAGCCGGACCGGCCCCATCACCTCTAGGTCGTCGCGCAGCATCTTTCCGGCCCGCGCCGACATGTTGTCGAAGAACAGCTCGCGCATGTTGTCGCTCGCGCCCTTCATGGCCAGCACGAGACGCTCCTGCGGGAACTGACGCAGCAGCGTCTGCACCGCGGTCTTGTCGAGCTTGCCGAGGTCGTCGAAGGTGAACATCAGGGTCTTGATGCGTTCCGCCGATTCCCAGTCGGCTTCTTCGAGCGCTGTGAGAAACCGGCTCTCCGTTTGACGGTCGAAACAGTTGAAGACGTCCGCAATCAGCTCGTGCGCGTCGCGCTGGCGCGTCTGCGACAGATTGGAGATGAACTCGCTGCGCAGCGTCTGCTCGATCTTCTCGATCACGTCCCGCTGCACCGATTCCATGCCCAGCATGCGCTGGACCACCTCGAGCGCAAAATCGTCCGGCAGCAGCGACAGCACGGAGGCGGCATGGTCCGGCGCGATCTTGGACAGCACGACCGCAACGGTCTGCGGATATTCGTTCTTCAGATAGTTGGAGAGGACGTGGGCCTGCACGTTGGAGAGCTTCTCCCACATGTTCCGGCCGGCCGGACCGCGGATCTCTTCCATGATGGCCGACAGCCGCTCCGGCGGCAGATACTCGGCGAGCAGGCGCTCGGTGGAGAGTGCGCTGCCGATCACCGCGCCGGCCATCGACATCTTCGAGACGAACTCGGTCAGCATGGCCTCGAGGACGTCCTTGTGCACGTTTCCGAGCCGCGACATGGCGAGCGAGACGGCGATCACCTCCTCGTCGTCGAGCTCCGACCAGATCGGCTGTCCCCATTCTGCGCCGAGCGCGAGCATCAGGATCGCCGCGCGCTCCGATCCCTTCAGGTGGCCGATGTCCACCTTGGGTCGAGGGGCGGCACTTAGGTCCGACTCTTTGAGATCTTGGGCCATCTGTTCGCGTACCTAGACCGCGTCCTGGATCCATTCGCGGACGATCGTCACGGCCTCGTCCGGGTTGTTCTGAACGACCTCGCCGATCTCCGCGACGGCGGTGGCCTGCAACTCGCCGACGACGCGGGCCTGCTTCAGCGCTTCGGTGGCCGCGCTCGGCGGCAGCGCCAGCTCCGGTTCCGCCTCGGTCGCGCCGTCGGGGCCCGTCAGCAGCTTGGCGCCCTCCGGGTCCGTCAGGTCGGCGATGGCCGCCTGTCCGTCCTCCGGCGCCACGATGCGGCGCACCAGCGGCCGGACGACGAAGATCAGAACCAGGAAGGAGACGATGAAGACCACGACCAGCTCTGCGATCTGGAAGTAGTCGGCCTTGGAGAAAGAGAAGAGGCTGCCGTCGCCGGTGTCTGCGAGCGCCGGCTCGTCGCGATCGGCGAACCGCAGGTTGGTCACCTGGACCTGATCGCTGCGAGCCTGGTCGAAGCCGATCGCCGATCTGACCAGCGCTGCAATCTTGTCCAGATCCTCCTGCGACCGCGGCGCGTATGCAGGCTTGCCGTCGGCGCCCCTGGTATAGATGCCGTCCACCAGAACGGCCACCGACAGCCGCTTGATGCGTCCGCTCTCGACGACTTCGGTCTTGGTCGTGCGCGAGATCTCGTAGTTGACGACCTCTTCCGTTTTCGAGGTGTTCTCCTGCTCGTTGCGGCCCGCCGCCGCGGCCTGGTTGCCTGCGGCAGGCAGCTCATTGCCGACGGTGACGCCCTCGTCGGTCGTGGGGCGGGTGGCGGCCGCCGTCTCCTCGCGTGTCTGCGTCGACCGGACGACGCGTCCTTCGGGGTCGTAGAGATCCGACGTCTGGGTGATCTTGTTGTAGTCCATCTCCGCCGTCACGCGGACGCGTGCGCGGCCGGAGCCCACCACGCTCTCGACGATGTCCAGAATCTCCTGCTGCATCCGGCGCTCGAGCGCGCGGTTCTTCTCCTCGATGACGGCGCCGGTGGCGTCGTCGGAGCCGTCGCGGCCGCTCGCCAGCAGTTTGCCGGTCTCGTCGACGATCGAGACGCGGCTCGGTTTCAGCCCTTCCACCGCCGAGGCGGTGAGATGCTGAATCGCCTTGATCTGACTGCCGTCCAGGCTGCCGCGCACCTTGACGACGATCGAGGCGGAAGGGTCCGTCGAGGTGCGGGCGAACAGCCGACGCTGGGGCAGCACCAGGTGCACGCGCGCTGTCATGATCCTGTCGATCGCGCGAATCGTGCGGGCCAGCTCGCCCTCGATGGCGCGAAGCCGGTTGACGTTCTGAACGAAGCTGGTCGCCCCCAGCGTATCGCCCTTGTCGAAGATCTCGTATCCGATCGTGCCGCCGGCCGGCAGCCCGTCCTCGGCCAGCTTCATGCGCAGCCGCAGCACGCGCTCCTTGGGCACCAGGATGACGCTGCCTTCCTGGCGCAGCTTGTGAGGAACGTTCATGCCTTCCAGCTTCCTGACGATCTCGATGGAATCCTCGAAGGCGAGCTCCGTGAACAGAACCGCGAATTGCGGCTGAGACAGCCGCAGCATCAGGAACACGAAGAAGCCGATCAGCCCGACCGCCACCGCGCCCATTGCGGCGAGCCGCCCGGGGCCAAGCGCCTTCACAAACTCTGTGATTCCGTTCACGAGTGTTGCTTGCTCCCCATTTGCCATGGCCGACCCATGCCGGCCGCAGCCCCCGCGGCTCGGTCCGGGCGGTCATGCAGTGGCCGTCCGGCTAGGCAAAAATTACCCAGCCATTCCTAAACAGATGCTTAATCGGCGATCGGAAATGAGACGCCGCCCCCTGAAGAGTGGGACGACGAAGCCGCAAACGCGCCGCGACCGCGCAGGGGCGATGCGGCGCTGACGGCGCGGCAATGTCAGATGTCAGAAAGAGCGAGCCGGCGACCGGCCCGCGTCAGGCGCGGTAGTCCTGAATGCGCGTGGCGCGCAATCCCGGCAGGCCATGCTTGTCGATGGACCTCTGCCAGCTCAGGAACTCGTCGACGGTCAGCGTATAGCGGTCACACGCCTCTTCCAGGCTCAACAGTCCGCCGCGCACAGCGGCGACGACCTCGGCCTTTCGGCGGATCACCCAACGCTTCGTATTCGTCGGAGGAAGGTCCGCTATCGTGAGGGGGCTCCCGTCGGGCCCGATCACATATCTCACGCGCGGCCTGTATTGTTCGGTCATAGAACTCCCAACGCACCTGACCTACCCACGGCCACATCCTACGTGGTCGCGTTTAAGAATTCTCTAAAGGCCAAGGTTAACGATTGGGAAAACCGTGTGTCGGACCTCCAAGGCTTGTAATGGCGACAGGCTGCTCATTCGACGGCGCTCGGGTCATTCGCCCTCCTCATCCGGTGGCGGTTCTTCGTCGGGCGGCGTGGGGTCGTCGTCGTTGGACGCCGCTCTGATGGCGGTGATTTCATCCAGCCGGACTTCGCGCCCGCTGACCGTCAGCACCGGCTCCGAGCCGCTGAGATCGACCGCTTCGACGATCCCGAAGGCCGCCGTCGTGACCGGCACTGTGCCGCCATTGCCGTTTTCCGCTCTCACGCTGATCGTGTAGGTGCCGCTCGGCGCCTTTCCGCCCTGCAAGGTTCTGCCGTCCCAGACGAATGTGGTGATGCCGGCCTGCACGGGCCGCGTCTCCGAGTAGACGGCGGCCCCGTTGGAATCGAGTATCGTAAATGTGGCGGCGTCGCTCGATTCGGCGAAGTTGGCGTCCCAGGTGGCGAAGGTGCCGTCGAACTGGGCGCTCTTGCCGCTGATCGTGACCTCCTTGCCGATATAGGTGACGGCGTTCGTGATTGCGTTGGCGGCCGAGAGCTGTGTCAGCGTCTCCAGGTTCTCGTTCATCTTCACCGACTGCTCGACCTCCGTGAACTGGACGAGCTGCTGGGTGAACTGATTGGTATCCAGCGGGTCGAGCGGGTTCTGGTTCTGCAACTGCGTCGTCAGCAGGGTCAGAAAGGTCTCGAAATTGTCGGCAATGGTCTTGCGGTCGTTGCTCGCCTGACCGACGGAGGAAAGCGCGGAGAATGGATTGATCTCAACCATTTGGCTGCCTCGTTAGATCCGAATGTCCAGGCCGGTGGTGGCTATGTAGTGTTCGGGCGGCGGCTGATCCTCGTCGGATCGCGCGGTGTCTTCATCGGGCTTGCCGGCGCCTCGCGCGGACTCCTCGTCAGCGTCCTGGCCTTCGCCCTGCGCCAGCCCTTGATCCTTCAGCGAGAACTTCATGCCGTCCTCGGAGGTGTTCAGGCCGGCATCCTGGAGCGCACGCTCGAGGCTGCGGGCATCGCGCTGCAGCAGGTCCAGGGTCTCCGATCGCTCGACGATGAGATGGGTCGTGACCTGGCCGTCCCGTGCCACGTCGAGTCGCACCTCAACGCGGCCCAGCTCCGGAGGATCCATGCGGATTTCGAAGCGTCTGGCCCCGTTCTGTGCCTGCTGGGCGATCTGAACCGCCAGGCCCTGGACCGGGGCCTGGGGTGCCGGTGTCTGTGGGGCGTTCGAAGCGGCGGGCCGGAGCTGCACGCTGAGCGTCTGCCCGTCGCCACGCGCCAGCGGGGACGTCTCTCCATCCGGCTGCTCCTGGAGCTGCAGCAGGGCTTGCCCGGTCGCCGCATTCGTCGCAGCCTTCAGGACGGCGGATTTCTGCGGAGCGGCAGGGGAGGACGCGTCGGACTTGACGCTATAGGCGTCGCGCTTGGCGAACTCGGTCTCGGCAGCAGTTTGTGGCTGATCGCCGGCTCGGGTTTCGGAAGATTGCGTGGTCCGCTGCTCCGCCGACGGCAGGATGCGTCTCTCCTCGGCCCGTGCCTCGGCCTGCAATCTGGCGGCAGTCGTCTCCGCATCGGTCGGTCCGGCCGGGCGTGCCGGCCCCTCGTTGCCGTCCGCATCCGCATGCGGTTGTCCGCCGGTGCCGCGTGACGCGTGCGTCGGTGCCTGTCCGGCGTGGGCATCGGCAGTCTCAGCAGAGCCTCGACCGCCGGGGCGCTCGCCGCTGCCGGGTCCTGCGGTCTCGCGGCCTGAACGAGCCGCATCATCCTGGGCAATGCCGGCGGCCGTAGACTCCGGCTGGGCCGAAGGCTTCGCGGCGCCGGGGTGCTCCGTCGCCGTGGTTGCCGGCTGCGCTGTGCCGTCGGGGTTTACGGGCTGCGGTGCACCGGTCTCGCCGGTGCCGGCTGCGCCGTCGATGGGTGTGGCCGGCACGTCGTCGGTCTGCGGCGTTTCGTCACCCGACAGCAGCGTGGATGCGTCGAGTTCGCCATCGGGCGGCACGTCGCCGA
>JAKSBI010000859.1 GCA_022361215.1 Hyphomicrobiales bacterium
GCCGGTCCGGCGCTCGCCGACATCGAGTACGAAGCCTTTCTCGCCGCCGGCGACCCCGCCTTCACGGGCCCCGGACCCGAGGAGGAATGGGATTCGATCTGCCTGCTCTACACCTCCGGCACCACCGGCAACCCCAAGGGCGCGGTCTACAGCCATCGCGGGGCCTACCTCTCGGCGCTGGGCAACGCGCTCACGTTCAAGCTCGACCACGAGTGCGTCTATCTCTGGACGCTGCCCATGTTCCACTGCTCGGGCTGGACCTTCACCTGGGCCGTGACCGCGGCCATGGGCACCCATGTCTGCCTGCGCAGGGTCGAGCCGAAGCGGATCTTCGCCGACATCGCCGTGGAAGGCGTCACCCATATGTGCGGGGCACCGATCGTCCTCAACATGCTGGTGCACGCGCCGGAGGCCGACAAGACCCACTTCCCGCAGCGGGTGAAATGCGCCACCGGCGGCGCAGCGCCGCCCTCGACGGTGATCGCGGCCATGGAGAAGATGGGCTTCGAGGTGCTGCATCTCTACGGCACCACGGAGATGTACGGCCCCTCCACCTACTGCGCGCCGCAGAGCGCCTGGGACGACCTGCCCGAGCCCAAGCGCTATCTGCGCATGGCACGCCAGGGCCTGCCCTACGCCATGATCGAGGACATGGTCGTGGCCGACCCGGTGAGCCACGAGCCCGTGCCCAGGGACGGCGAGACCATGGGCGAGCTCATGGCGCGCGGCAACTCGGTGATGAAGGGCTATCTGAAGAACCCGGCCGCGACCGACGAGGCGCTACGCGAGGGCTGGTACCATTCCGGCGACCTCGCGGTCTGGCACCCGGACGGCTATATCGAGGTCAAGGACCGCTCCAAGGACGTCATCATCTCGGGCGGCGAGAACATCTCCTCGCTCGAGATCGAGGAGGTGCTCTACCGCCACCCGGCCGTGATGGAGGCGGCGGTGGTGGCCAGGCCCGACGAGACCTGGGGCGAGACGCCCTTCGCCTTCGTCGAGCTCACCGCGGACGCCGGCGACGTTGCCGCGGACGACATCATCGCCTTCTGCCGCGAGAACCTGGCCCACTTCAAGGCGCCGAAGCACGTCGCCTTCGGCCCTCTGCCGAAGACGTCGACAGGCAAGATCCAGAAATTCAAGCTGCGGGACATGGTGGCGACAAGCGCCGACGAGGGCCTTCATGGCCGGTCTGCGGATTGATGACACAAGTCTGTGAAACCAATTGATTTTGGCTCTCTGCGGCACTGGCCGATATCTTGCAGCTCACGGTGTCGGATCGGCTTTGTGACGTTTTCGATGAGCTGGGAGGCCCAAAATGATGCGCAAGATTCGGTCAGGATTGGCCGCCCTCGGCGCTTTTGTCCTGTTCGCCCTGGCCTTGTGGGCCGGCGGCGATGCCAAGCTCGTCGTCGCCCGCGACGCCGGCGGTATCGATGCGGGACGCCTGATGTCTCAGATTGCGACACCCTTCTCGGCCGCACCGGCCCGCAGGTTCGGCGACGGCGTGCCGCGCGGCAGCTTCGGCGACGAACCGAAGCGCAACCAGGGCGTCACGCGCGGGAGCCACGCCGACGGCGGCACCTGACGAAGCCGCATGCACACTGAAACGGCAGGGCCGGGCGAGGCCCCTCATCATCCGATTCCACGCGCAGGCCGCCTGACGCTCCTCGGCTGGGGCGCGCTCGGCGCCGCCCTGCTGGGCCTGACGGCTCTGCTCACGGCGCAGTCCCACCGCTTCGGCTACGACCATGCGGTGCGCGACATGCCCGTCTTCTGGCTGGCCGGCGGGCTGATGCTCGCGGGTCTTCTCTAC
>JAKSBI010000544.1 GCA_022361215.1 Hyphomicrobiales bacterium
CGCTCCGACCTGAAGGGGAAGGGCATCGGCTGGGCGCTGATGCAGCACCTGATCGCCTATGCGAAGGCCGAGGGCCTGCAGGAGCTTCATGGCAGCGTGCTGCGGGAGAACACCACCATGCTCCAGATGTGCGAGGAGCTCAGCTTCGAGGTCGCGGCTGACCCGGAGGACCCCTCGGTGCGAGAGGTCGTGTTGCGGCTTGCGGACGGGGGCTGAGGCGGGTCAGCCGCCGGTCGCCTCTTGAGGCCGCGCCGCGGGCGCCGGCTCGCCGCGCCAGTGGGTGAGCTGCTCCTGCAGGGCGGCATAGCGATGCGGCGCCTGGGTCTCCAGCAGCGGGTCCTTGAAGCGGGCGATGCGCGCGTCGATCTCGGCCCAATCGGCCTCGTCCAGCTTTTCCAGCGCCAGGGGGAAGAACAGGGTCTCCTCCGCCTGCATGTGCTTGCGCTCGCCCAGGATGAACTCGCGGGCGAGCCGAACGAAGGCCTCGCGCGGCACCTCGACCTGCATTAGCACGTTGACGACCGCGCGGGCGAACCTGTTCAGGCGCGCGTTGACCTTCTCGTGCTCCGCCTCCAGATCGCCGAACTCGGCGACGGCGTCGGGCGCGCGCTTCGACAGATAGGCGAAGATCAGGTCTTCCTTGGGGTGATGATAAAGGTCGGGAAAGCTGCGGAAATAGTCGACGATCTCCCCCAGCAGGTCGTAGTCGGGCTCGCCGGTCTTCTCGAAGAGGTCGATCTGGCGTTCGAGCAGGTCGAGCAGCTTGGCCATGGTTCGGTGCTCGCTCCGGATCATATCGATGGCCAGCGGCATGTCCTCCTCCTTCTCTGCGCGTCGCCCCAGCAGACCAGAGTTGCCACGCCGCGGCGTTGATCCAGGTCAAGCGGAGCGGGGCACGAGAAGCCGCGCTGAAGACTGTCTTGTTTGATGGGATGGATCCAACCCTCTCGCGTTATTCCTGCATTCGCAGGAATGACGGAGAAAGGTGGCGAGGGATGTCGCCGGACTGCCCTGCCATGGCTAAGCCGGTGAGCTGCGTCCTACCGGTCCGCCGCCTCCAGATAGCCGAGCAGGTCCGCCCGGCCCGTGTCCGCCTGCGCGGGGAGGCGCCGGGATCGTTGGTAGAGCTCCGATATCTCGCGCTCCGCCTCGAAGGCGCCCTTCGGCAGCTCGTGCGCCACGCCCTTGTGGCAATCGATGCAGGTCATGCCGTTGTCGATGGCGTCCTGATGGCGCTTGGCGGCGCGGCTCTGCTGCTTGGTGAAGTCCATGTACTCGAAATTGTGGCAGTTCCGGCATTCCCGGCTGTCCGTGCGTTTCATGGTCCGCCAGACATGCTTGGCCAGCTCCAGGCGCTTGGCCTCGAACTTCTCGCGCGTGTTGATGCTGCCGAGCAGGTGGTGATAGAGCTCGTTGGTGGCCTGGATCTTGCGGAACACCTTGTGGATCCATTCCTTGGGCACGTGGCAGTCCGAGCAGGTCGCGCGCACGCCCGAAGAGTTGTTGTAGTGCGCCGTCAGCTTGTATTCGCGGAAGACGTTGCGCTCCATCTCGTGGCAGGAGATGCAGAAGGTCTCGGTGTTGGTGAGCTCCATGGCCCAGTTGAAGCTGCCCCAGCCGACGACGCCGACCACCATGCCGACGATGCCGATGGTGCCGAGCGAGTAGACCGCGCTCGGCCGGGTCAGCAAGCGCCACAGGCGCCGGATCGCACCGGGCCGCTTCTCCGGTGGCTCCGTCTTGCTCGAGGTCTGCTTGGAGCGCGATTCTGGGCTGCTGTTCATGGGTCTTCCCCCGGATCGAGAATGTGGCCTGGGTGCGGGGCGCCGCCTACTTGACGTCGACGGCGGACCGGAACGTGTTGCCGACGAGCGGCCGGGCGTTGACCTGGGGCACGTGGCACTTGGTGCAGAACCAGCGCGTGCCGGCGACCCGGTCGAGGGCGGCGCCCGTGCGGTCCACATAGTGGGTCTCGCTGATCTTCGGCGCGCCTTCGTCCACGTTGTAGGGCCAGTCGTGGCAGCGCAGGCACTTGTTGACCTTGAGATCGATCTCGTACTGGTCGATGGCGTGCGGGATCAGCGGCGGCTGCTGGCGGTAGGCGCGCTGGAAGCGGCCCGAGTCGGTGTTCAGCTTCTTCACCTCCGGGGCCTGAATGGTAGTGCCGATGGCGCCGTCCCTGAGGGCTTTCGTGCCCTGCTGCTGGGCGAGCGCGCCGACGGCCAGCATCGTCAGCGATGTGCCGAGGGCTATTGCGATCAGTCGCTTCATGTTCCCTACCTCCTTGGCGGTGCCGTCCCGGCGCGGGCGGCGGTTGCCACTGACGGTTGCTAGGCGGCCCGGCGTACCTCCGCAGCCGGTTCCACGGTCGGATCGATCTCCCGTCGGTCGCCGCGCAGCGCGAAGCGGAAGACGTCCTCCGGGCAGACATCGATGCAGCGCCCGCAATTGGTGCAGTCGCGCAGCAGAATGACGGGGCTGCGCCCCTCGGTGGCGCCCTTCAGCGCCGGCGTGATCACGTGCGGCTCCGGACAGACGGCGTAGCACTCCATGCAGTCGTCGCAGGCCGCGCGCTGGAAGGCGCTGACGCGGAGCTGGCTGCCGGCGCCGAGCAGGCCGTAGAAGGCGCCCACCGGGCAGAGATGCCCGCACCAGCCGTGCCGGCTGACGAAGAGATCGAACAGGAACACGGCCAGCACCACGGACCAGGCGAAGCCCACGCCGAAGACGATGCCGCGATGGACCATGGAGACCGGGTTGACCAGCTCGAAGGCGATGGTGCCGGTGAGCGCCGCCACCGCGATCGTCATGGCCAGGACCCAGAGGCGCGTCTGGCGCTTCGGCTGCCAGCCCTTCTGCAGGCCGAGGCGCTCGCGCAACCAGTGGGCGAGGTCGGTGACCGGATTGACCGGACAGACCCAGGAGCAATAGACCCGCCCGCCGATCAGGGCGTAGACCGCGGCCACGATCAGCGCGCCGACGACCGCCGTCAGCTCCGGCCAGTGCCCGGCCGCCAGCCCCTGGATCAGCACATAGGGGTCGGTGAGGGGCAGCGTGTCGAGGGTCAGGCTGGAGGCCAGATTGCCCTTCACCAGCCAGAAGCCCGTCAGCGGCCCGACCAGGAAAATGCCCAGAACCGTGAGCTGGCTCAGGCGGCGCAGCAGCAGCCATTTGTGCGCCCGCCACCAGCCTTTCGCCTCGACGGCGTCGGCACCGGGCCTCGCGCTGTCTCCGCGGGACCGTCTCACGGCTTGGCCTCCGGCATGCGGTCGGGCAGGTCGATCAGGTCGGGCAGCAGCGACTTGCCGCGCTTCTTCTGCTCCTCCCAGCCGAGCCGGTAGTGGCGGCCGAGCGCGCCCTTGGCGAGGCGCACGGGCAGCACCTTGATGGCCGCCTCCTCCAGCACGCAGGACTTCTCGCACTTGCCGCAGCCGGTGCATGCGTCGGTGTTCACCACGGGGATGAACTGGGCGTGCTTGCCGGTGCGCTCGTTATGGCGCCGCTCGAGCGTGATGGCCTCGTCGATCAGCGGGCAGACGCGGTAGCAGACGTCGCATCTCAGACCCAGATAGTTGAGGCAGGTCTCGTGCCCGACCAGCACGGCCACGCCCATCTCGGCGTCGTCGATGTCGGTCAGGCCGTGGTCGAGGGCGCCGGTGGGGCAGGCCTTGACGCAGGGGATGTCGTCGCACATCTCGCACGGCACTTCGCGGGCCACGAAATAGGGCGTGCCCGTGGCCGGCGCGGCGCTGCCGAGCTTGGCGAGCCGGAGGGTGTCGTAGGGGCAGTCGCGCACGCAGAGGCCGCAGCGCACGCAGGCGCCGAGAAACGCGCCTTCCGGCTTGGCCCCCGGCGGCCTGAGCGCCTCGGCCGGCAGGGCCTTGGCGGTCTCGCCATAGAGGCCGAGCAGCAGGCCTGCCGCGGCGCAGCCCGACGCGGCCCGCGCGGCGTCCGTCAGGAAGCGCCGCCGCTCGGGGCTCAGGACCGCGTCCGCCTTGGGGTCTTTGCTCGACATGGCACCGTGCTTCGCGATCGCAGCCCAAGCCTCAGGTCCGCACCACCGTGCAGGCGCACTTCTTGAAGTCGGTCTCCTTCGAGATCGGGCAGGTGGCGTCCAGCGTCAGCTTGTTGACGAGCTGGCCTTCGTCGAACCAGGGGAAGAACACGGAGCCCTTCGGCATCTTGTTGCGGCCCCGCGTCTCAAGGCGCGTGTTGACCTCGCCCCGGCGCGTCTTCACCGTCACCTGCATGCCGCGCCGTAGACCCCGCGCCTTGGCGTCGTCCGGGTTCATGTAGAGCACGGCCGCCGGGAACGAGCGGTGCAGCTCCGGCACGCGCCGCGTCATGGAGCCCGAATGCCAGTGCTCCAGCACGCGGCCGGTGACCAGCCAGAGATCGAACTCCTTGTCCGGGCTCTCGGCGGGCGGCTCGTAGGGGGCGAAGATGATGTTCGCCCTGCCGTCGGGCTTGCCGTAGAACCGCACGCCCTCGCCCTTCTTGACGTAGGGGTCGTAGCCCTCGCGGAAGCGCCACAAGGTCTCCTTGCCGTCGACCACCGGCCAGCGCAGGCCGCGCGACCGGTGATAGGCGTCGAAGGGCGCCAGGTCGTGCTTCTTGCCGAGGCCGAACTGCCGGTATTCCTCGTAGAGGCCCTTCTGCAGGTAGAAGCCGAGGTCCTTGGACTCGTGGTTCCCGAAGCCCTCGGCCACCTCGCTCACCGGGTACTTGTCGACCTCCCCGTTGGCGAACAGCACGTCGTAGAGCGTCTTGCCGCGATACTCCGGCTTCTTCGCGATCAGCTCCTCCGGCCAGACCTCCTCGACCTTGAAGCGCTTGGAGAACTGGACCACCTGCCAGACGTCGGACTTGGCCTCGCCGGGCGGGGCCACCTGCTCGCGCCAGAACTGGGTGCGGCGCTCGGCGTTGCCGTAGGCGCCTTCCTTCTCGACCCACATGGCGGTGGGCAGGATCAGGTCGGCCGCGAGCGCGGTAACGGTCGGATAGGGATCGGAGACGACGATGAAGTTGTCCGGGTTGCGATAGCCCGGATAGGTCTCCTCGTTCATGTTGGGCGCGGCCTGCAGGTTGTTGGTGCACTGCACCCAGTAGGCGTTGATCTCCCCGTCCTTGAGCTTGCGGTTCTGCAGCACCGCGTGCGCGCCCACCCAGTCGGGGATGGTGCCCTCGGGCAGCTTCCAGAGCTCCTCGGCCCGGGCCCGGTGCTCGGGGTTCTTGACCACCA
>JAKSBI010000554.1 GCA_022361215.1 Hyphomicrobiales bacterium
CGCCGCGCCGAGGCTGTAGGAATTGAGATGGCGGACATAGCCGCCGACCACGTTCATAAAGCGGTGGAGCTGGCTCTGGGCATGATGGAAGCGCCCGGCGCTCGACCAGCCGTAGGACCCGGCGAAGATGGCCTCGTTGCCGTGCTCGGCGCGCACTCTCTGCAGCTCGCGCGCGACCAGATCCAGCGCCCGGTCCCATTCCACCTCGACGAACGGCTCGGCGCCCCGTGCCTGCGTCCCGGCGCCGGCGCCGCCCTCCAGCCAGCTCTTGCGCACCGCGGGGCGGCGGATGCGCAGGTCCTGAAGCGGGGCCTCGTTCAGGTCCAGACCGATCTCGGAGGGGTCCGGATCGCCCGAGAAAGGATGCAGCCGCGGCGTCCCGTCCGCATCGACGACCACCTCGCGCAATCCCCAGTGGCTGGATGTGTAGTGCATGTCTCGTGGCGCCTTCTCTCGAGCCTCGAACCCGGACGGCAGGGCCGTCAAACGCTGTCGCCGACGACGATCCGGGCGGACTTTTCGAGCACCTTGTCGTTCAGGTGGATGCCCAGCCCCGGCTCGTCCGGGATCTCGAAATAGCCGTCCCGGGGCTGCAGATCGACGTCGCACAGTTCGACATTGTACGACTTCATGGCGTGGCTGTGATGCTCGTGAACCAGAAAGTTGGGGATCGCGGCTTCCAGATGCAGGGAGGCGGCGGTCGCGACCGGGCTGCCGCAGACATGCACCTGCACCATCACGTCGTAGATGTGGGCGTAGTCGCACATCTTCTTGGTTTCCGTCAGGCCGCCGACCAGGCCGATATCCGGCTGCACGACTTCGAGGCTCTGCTCTTCCAGGTAGGGACGCAGGCCCCATCGCGAGAAGATGCGCTCGCCCCCGGCCAGGGGAACCGGCGTGCGATCCTTCACATAGGAGTGCATCTTCGAGTTGGTGTAGCTCACGGGCTCCTCGAAATAGTAGATCCCGAACTCCTCCAGGGCGTTGGCGAGCTGCACGGCGGCGGGGCCGCTGGTCAGGCTGTGCACCTCCAGGATGATGTCGGCGTCCGGGCCGAGGGCCGAGCGAATGGCCGCCATGCGCTCCTTGTAGAGGGCGAGCTGAGGCCGCGAGAAATAGGTGGCGTGGGAGGCCATCCGGTCGCCGTTCTCGTCCATGATGATCGGGTCGACCTTGACGCAGTCGAAGCCCGCCTCGCGCGCCTTCTCCGCGGCCCGGCCATAGTCCGCCGGCGTGCCGAGCTGCAGATACTCGTCGCCCCAGCCCAGTTGGAGCTGACTGGCATAGGTCCTGAGGCGCTCGTTGGTCTTGCCGCCGAGCAACTGGTAGCAGGGCACGTTCAGGGCCTTGCCCTGGATGTCCCAGAGGGCGGTATCGATGCCGCTCATGCCGGCGAACACCAGGTTGGCGCCGGCCTGGGCCCAGAAGCTGGAGCGGTACATCCGCTCCCACAGCGCCTCGCGCTTGAAGACGTCGGCGCCGAGTACGAAGCGCTCGACCAGGTCCTTGACCGTGTAGGCGCCGGCCGTGTGGCCCACGCCATAGGCCAGCCCCACTTCCCCGACGCCCGAGATCCCCTCGTCCGTGTGAACGCGGACGAGAACGGGATGCCACGGGATCGCGATGTCCTTGTCGATGTCGACGTCGAAGATTTCTACGGATCTTACCTTCATGTTTTTCTCTTGTTCGGTCAGTGGGACGGTGTGACGGCGGAGGCGCGTCTGAACCTCCGCCAGAGCGGGATGGATGCCGACACCAGGGTCAGCACCACGATGGTGCCGGACAGCGGACGGGTGATGAACGGCAGGAAGGAGCCCTGGCCGTACTCCAGGGCGAGCCTGAGCTGCTCCTCGGCCATGGGGCCGAGGATCAAGCCGAGGATCAGCGGCAGGATGGGAAAGTTGGCGATCCGCAGGGCATAGCCGAGCAGGCCGAAGGCCAGCAGGCAGTAGACGTCGAAGATCCGGTTGTTGAGAACGTAGCAGCCCACCACGCAGAGCGCGAAGATGACCGGCACGATGTATTGCGTCGGGATCGTCAGGACGCGAATGATGATGCCGATCAGCAGGTGATAGAAGATCACGCAGAAGGCAAACGCCAGGAAGAACGAGACGAAGATGAAGGCGACGTAGCCGCCGTGCTCGATGAACAGGAGCGGGCCGGGCTCGATGTCGTGCAGCATCAGGGCGCCGAGCAGCATCAGCGTCGACGCGTCGCCAGGGATGCCCAGGGTCAGCATCGGGACCAGGGCGCCGCCCATGGAGGCGTTGTTCGCGGCTTCCGGCGCCACGATGCTCTCGGGCAGCTCGCCCTTGCCGAACTTCTCCGGCGTCGGCGACGCCTCGCGCGCGCGTCCATAGGACAGGATGTTGGACAGTCCCGGGCCGACGCCGGGCAGGATGCCGATGCCGATGCCGATCAGGGTCGAGCGCAGCAGCGCCCAGCGGACCGAGAGCACCTCCCAGATCGCCGCCATGAAATCCTTCAGGATGAATCGCGCCCGGACCCGGTTCACCGTGATGCCGATCCGGTCCGTGTCCATGATCAGCTGCGGCAGGGCGAACGCCCCGATCAGCGCCGGCATGACGCTGATCCCGCCCTCCAGATCGGAGATGCCGAAGGTGAAGCGCGACGCGCCGACGCTCTCGGAATAGCCGATCAGGGAGATGCACATGCCGAAGAAGGCGACGGCGATGGCCTTCAAGGTCTCGCCGCCCGACAGCGAGGCGATGGTGAAGAAGGTGCAGACGATGATCGCGAAATATTCCCAGGGGCCGAAGGAGAGGGCGAAGTCGGCCAGCGCCGGCGCGATGAAGACCAGCGCCAGCCCGCTGAGCGTGCCGCCGATCATCGAGGCGTAGACGCCGAGCCCCAGGGCCCGCGACACCTGCCCCTTGGCCGCCATCGGGTATCCGTCGAGGCAGGTCGCGGCCGATGCCGGGGTGCCGGGGATGTTCAGCATGATGGCCCCCACGAGGCCCCCGGAGATGGCCCCGCAATAGACCCCCATCAGCAGGGCGATGGCGACCTCGAACTCCATGCCGAAGGTGACCGGCACCAGCAGCGCCAGGGCCATCGTCGAGGTCAGGCCGGGAATCGAGCCGATGATCAGGCCGCAGGCGACGCCGAAGGCGATTACCGCCAGCAGCAGCGGGCTCGTCGCCGCGGTCTGGAGCGCAGTCAGGATGTAGTCGGTCAACTTACTGTCCCCCAGCCCTGCCGAACCCTTCGAACTCGGGCAGGTAGCTCTCCAGGCCGTAGATGACGATGACGTAGACGCCCCCCACCGTGACGACCGTCACCAGCGCCGCGGCCCACCATTCGCGGCGCACGTCGACACCGATCAGGCAGATGGTCGCCGGTATGAAGATCAGCGTGGCGGCGACGAAGCCCAGCACGTCCATGACCAGGACGTAGGCGCAGGCTGCGGCCATCATGACCATGCGGCGCCTCTTCAGCATGTCGCGCAGGGGCGAGGCGATGTCCTGGCCGTCGCGCCGGAGCAGGCACTGCACCAGCACGGCGCCGAAGAACACGCCGCTCGCGATCAGGAAGATGGTCGGAATGGTGTGTGGCGAGGTGAACTGGTTCGCCTGGGGACCGGCGCCGATGTTCCCGAGCTGGAGACCGAACACCGTCACCACGCCGAGCAGCAGGGCCGTAACCGTGATCTCAATCGCTCTCATGGCGCTGTTTCCTGGCTGGAGCGTCGTGCGGCGGGCGGGTGCGGCGCCGCACGGGAAGGGGAGGCGCCATGCGTCCACCGGGATCGCATGGCGCCTCGGCCTTGGAAGGACACGCGGCCCCGGGAGGCCGGTGCTGGAAGGGCTCGGACGCCGTTATTTGATCTCGAATTTCTTGATCAGCGCCTTGTAGGCTTCCAGCTCGGTCTTGTTGTAGGTCGCGACCTCGTCATGGGCCCGGAACAAGGGCGACATGACCTTCTTCTCGAAGCTCTCCTTGCACTTTGTCTCCGCGGATGCGCTCTTCCAGGCCTTGCGGAGGACGTCGAGCCGGTCCTTGGGCGTGCCCTTGGGCGCCCAGGTGATCCAGTTGACGGCGTAGGAGAAATCGACGCCCTGCTCCTTGGCGGTCTTGTGATCGGGCAGGGCCGCGACCCTGTCCGGCGCCAGGATGCCGATGGCCTTCATCTTGCCGGACTTCACATAGGGCTGCGCCGCCGCGATCGAGAGCGTCGCCAGATGCAGGTTGCCCTGCAGGATGGCGACGATCCGGTTCTTGCCGCCCGAGAGGCCGATGATCTGAACCTTCGAGATGTCCATGCCCGCCGCGTCCATGAACAGCAGCGAGGCGAAATGCGACAGGCCGCCGAGCGCCGCGCCGACGCGCAGGTCGCCCGGGTTTTTCTGGATGTGCTGCTTCAGGCTCTCGACATCCTCGAACGGGACCTTCGGCCCGGCGAAGATGCCCCAATAGCCGGCCGCGGCCTGCGCCACGATCTCGAAATCTTCGGGCGTGTGCTCCGAGACGCCGCGCGCCGAGAGGGCATGCAGGGACTGATGCTGCCAGAGCAGCCGATATCCCGTCGGCCGCTCCTTGCGGACGGTGTCCTCGGCGACGACGCCGGCGCCGCCGGTGATGTTCTTGATCACGACCTTCTCGGGCAGATGGCCGCTCAAACATTCCGCGAAGACGCGCGCGGAGACGTCCGAGCCTCCGCCCGGCGAGTAGGGCACGATCAGCTCGATGGGCTTGCTCGGAAAGGTCTCCGCGACGGCGCCCGTCGCGGCAAACACGCCGAGCGCCATGGATGCGGACAGTTGGATAAGGCGTCTCATTCTATTTCTCCCATGTGGATTTTCTGGTTCTTGAGCGTCGTTCGATGTTTCTCCGGAACCGGCGCGCTCTGGTTTCGCCGGGTCCTTTCGATCCCCGCTTCGGCCTTCGGTGCCGCTATTCGCTTTTTGAGATGATCCGGGTTTCGTAGGCCGTCTCGAAAGCCTTGCCCGTGTGGCACATGAGCATTCCGGCAAGCCCCTCGCCATCGCGCCGATGGATCGCCTCGAGGATCTGGGCATGCTCGTCATTGGCCTGCATCTGACGCGCCGACGTCCGCTGGCCGATGGCGAAGCACAGATAGATCCGCATCTGCAGGTTTTTCGCTATGGCGCAGGCGACCTCGTTGCCGCTCGCATCGATGATGCGCTCGTGGAACTCGCGGTTGAGCTTGGCCCATTCCAGCATGTCGCCGGTCTCGGCCAGCTCGCACATCCGCTCATGCAGGCGGGTCAGCGCGTCTTCCTCGTCCCGGCCGATGGTCTGCACGACCAGCGGCGCCAGCTTCTCCCACAGCCACCCCATGGCCTCGACAAGCTGCTTGGCCTCGCGCTCGTCGGGCAGGCTGACCACCGCGCCCGCGTTCGGGCGAACGCGCACCAGCCCGCGCGCGGCCAGGATCTTGATCGCCTCGCGCATGGGCGTCCGCGACACGCCCAGGGAGTCCGACAGGCGCTGCTCCGTCAGCCGGTCCCCGCCGCGAAGCTGCCCGCTGGCGATCAGGTCCTCGATCATCTCGACCACCCGGTCCGGGAACGCCGTCACGTTCAGGCTGGTCATTCCGGCAATCGGTGCGCGTTGATCTTTCATCGGCTCGCTCGCTTGCGCCATCGCAGATTGTATGCAATATGCGATCCCTAACAGCATTCCATGCAATATGCAATATGCAATTGCCGGACGGACAGACCGGAGAGACCCAAGGACGGGGCGAGAGATGGACATCAAGCAGCGAAGACACAGGGAAGTCGCGGCGACGATCGACGCGGTCAAACGGATTTGCGGATCCGGCGAGGCGGTCGACCGGAGCATGCTCGCCCGGATCGAGGCGGAGCTGAAGAAGCTGGCGGCGCAGACCGATCTCTTCCCGGAGGACGAGTTCGGCATTTCCCCGGACGAGACCATAAAGCTCTTCCGGCTGGCGGAGGACGACGACAACCGGTTCGCGCTCTACTATCACTGCGCCAACGCGCCCGCCGCGGTCGACCCCCACAACCACACCACCTGGGCCTGCATCGCCGGCATCTCGGGCGTCGAGGAAAACACGCTCTACGAGCTGAAGGACGGCGTTCCGGTCGCAACGGCCACGACGGAGGTCGCGGCCGAGAGCAGCATCTCGCTGCTGCCCGACGACGTTCATTCCATCGCGGCCAGAGGGTCCGAGCCTTTTGCCAATCTGCATCTCTATGGCTTCGCGATCGACAAGCTGCACGACCGCGTCTTCTGGAATGCCGAGGATCGGAGATGGGAGACGTCTTCGCCGATCACCGGCATCGTCGAGCGGAGGCCCTGATGGACAGGCGCCTTCAGCCGCGAGAGCTGAAAGAGCTCTTGCAGACGACACAGGAATACGCGGTTCTCGACGTCAGGGAGGAGGGCGCGTTCAGCGAGACGCACCTGCTTGCGGCGTCCAATCTGCCCTTGAGCCGACTGGAGTTTCGCGCGCCGAGCCTGGTGCCCAACTTCGGCGCCCGCATCGTGCTGATGGACGAGGGCGGCGAGGGATTGGCCGAACGGGCCTTCGAGCGGCTCACGGGTCTGGGCTACCGCTCCCTCCAGATCCTCGCCGGCGGCGTCCGGGCCTGGGAGGCGGAGGGCTATTCGGTCTACAGCGGCGTCAACGTTCTCAGCAAGGCCTTCGGCGAGGTCGTCTACGAGCGGTGCGGGACGCCCGACATCACGGCCGAGACGCTGAAGGCATGGGTCGACGCCGGCAAGGACATGGTGATTCTCGACAGCCGCCCGTTCAGCGAATATCACGAGCACACCATCCCCGGCTCGATCAGCATGCCGGGCGCGGAGCTCGCTTTCCGCGTCCATGAGCTGGCCGCGGACCCGGACACCGCCATCGTGGTGAACTGCGCCGGGCGAACGCGCTCGATCATCGGCTGCCAGTCGCTCAGAAACGCCGGATTGCCGAACGACGTCTATTGCCTTCGCAACGGCACCATGGGCTGGAAGCTGGCCGGCTTCGGCCTCGAGACGCAG
>JAKSBI010000173.1 GCA_022361215.1 Hyphomicrobiales bacterium
CCGTCGAGAAGATCATGGCGCTGGAGCTGGCGGATTTTCATCGCAGCCTGCGGGCGCTGGCGCCCGATCTCGATCTCTCGGAGGCGGCGCGCGACGTCCGCATTCCCGATGACGGCGGGACCGTCTCGATCACCTTCGAGGCCCTGCCCTCGGAAACGCTCGGCGGCCTGCTGGCGCTGCCGCGGGCGCGCGTGACGCTGAGCTTCGACGGCCACAGCGCGGAGCAGCGGAGCGCCTTCCTGGCGCGCTTCGACCAGGCCTTTCAGCGGGGCGGCGGCTAGCCCGACTACTGCGAGCGCAGCTTGGGATCGAGCACGTCGCGGACCGCGTCGCCGAAGAGGTTGAAGCCGAAGACGGCGAGGCTGATGGCAACGCCCGGCCAGATCGCCATCCAGGGCGCGCTCTCGGCGTACTCCTCGGCACCGCCCGACAGCATCAGCCCCCAGGCCGGCGTCGGCTCCTGCACGCCCAGGCCCAGATAGGACAGCGAGGCCTCCAACAGGATGGCCTGGCCGATGAAGGTGGTGATCATGATCAGATAGGGCGCCATCACGTTCGGCACCATGTGGCGCAGGATGATGCGCGTGTTCGAGAAGCCGTTGGCGCGGGCCGCGTCGATATAGGGGATCTCGCGGACCGCCAGCGCGCTGGAGCGCACCACCCGGGCGCATTCGGGGATGAACGGGATGGCGATGGCGAAGATCACGTTCTGCACGCCGGTGCCGAAGATGGCGACGATGGCCAGCGCCATGATGATCAGCGGGAAGGCCAGCATGACGTCGACCACCCGCTGGAAGATGAGATCGAACCGGCCGCCGAAGAAGGCGCTGGAGACGCCGAGCACCAAGCCGACGGTGGAGCCGATGAAGGCCGCCGTGCAGCCGACGAACAGTGCCGTGCGGGCGCCGTAGACGATGCGCGTGAACTGGTCGCGGCCGAACTGATCCGTGCCCAGCCAGAAGGTGCTGTCGGGCGGGGCGAGCATGTGCTCGAACGCGACCTCCTCCGGATCGAAGGTCGTCAACACCGGCGCGAACGCGGCCATCAGGGTCATCAGAATGATGACGAGAGCGCCGAAGGCGCCGATCGGCTGCTTGCGGATCAGAGCGATCGTCCCGACGACGAGCCCCGGGCGATCCCGTATCTCCTCAAGCTCGGCTTTGACGGCAACCTTGCTCGTCGTCGACATGCAAGCTCCTTTGGGAATTGCAGCTTCGGCTTCGGTCCCGACCCGCTTCGAGCGGGCCTTTTAGCACGGCGGCGGTTAAGCCCCCGCTACTGCGAGCGCAGCTTGGGATCGAGAACGTCGCGGACCGCGTCGCCGAACATGTTGAAGCCGAAGACGGCGAGGCTGATCGCCACGCCCGGCCAGATCGCCACCCAGGGCGCGCTCTCGGCGTACTCCTCGGCACCGCCCGACAGCATCAGCCCCCAGGCCGGCGTCGGCTCCTGCACGCCCAGGCCCAGATAGGACAGCGAGGCCTCCAGCAGGATGGCCTGGCCGACGAAGGTGGTGATCATGATCAGATAGGGCGCCATCACGTTCGGCACCATGTGGCGCAGGATGATGCGCGTGTTCGAGAAGCCGTTGGCGCGGGCCGCATCGATATAGGGAATCTCGCGGATCGCCAGCGCGCTGGAGCGCACCACCCGGGCGCATTTCGGGATGAACGGGATGGTGATGGCGATGATCACGTTCTGCACGCCGGTGCCGAAGATGGCGACGATGGCCAGTGCCATGATGATCAGCGGGAAGGCCATCATGACGTCGATCACCCGCTGGAAGATGAGATCGAACTTGCCGCCGAAGAAGGCGCTGGAAACGCCGAGCACCAGACCGATGCTGGAGCCGATGAAGGCCGCCGTGAAGCCGACGAACAGCGCCGTCTGGGCGCCGTAGACGATGCGCGTGAACTGGTCGCGGCCGAACTGGTCCGTGCCCAGCCAGAAGGTGCTGTCGGGCGCGGTCAGCATATGCTCGAACGCGTTCGCCTCCGGATCGAAGTTCGTCAGCACCTGCGCGAACACGGCCATCAGGATCATCACGACGACGATCAGGGCGCCGAAGGCGCCGACCGGCTGCTTGCGAATGAGCTCGATCGCCCTGGCGATGGGCCCTGGACGATCGCGCAATTCCTCGAGCTGACTTTCGACAGCGACCTGAGTTGTCGTTGACATGCATCCTCCCCTGACGTCAACAAGTCCGGCGATGGCGCGGACAGGGCGCCATTCTCGCAAGAACCGACGCCCACGGCGCTAACATTCGTCGAAATATCGAGAAACGTAAAGGGGCAAACGCCGATTCCGGCGCCCTCGTCCCATCGACCGCCGCGCCGGCCCCCTCGCCTCAGCCGCGCACGCCCCAGAGATCGTATTCGTCCGCATGCTCGATCCGGACGGTCACGATGTCGCCCGGTGCCACCTCCGTATCGCCGTTGAGGAAGACGTTGCCGTCGATCTCCGGCGCGTCCCAGGCGGAGCGCGCGAAAGCGCCCTCCGCGTCCACCTCGTCCACGATCACCTCGATGGTGCGGCCGACGCGCTCGGCGAGCACGGCGCGGCTGACCGCCTGCTGCGTCTGCATCAGGCGGGCGTAACGCTCCTCTTTGACTTCGGCCGGCACCTGGCCGGGCAGATCGTTGGCCGTGGCCCCCGCCACGTCCTCGTATTTGAAGCAGCCGACGCGAGCGAGCCGGGCCTCCTTCAGCCAGTCGAGCAGAAACGCGAAATCCTCCTCCGTCTCGCCGGGGAAGCCGACGATGAAGGTGGACCTCAGCGCCAGATCCGGACAGATCTCGCGCCAGCGCCTCAGCCGCTCCAGGGTCTTCTCCTGCGCCGCGGGCCGGCGCATGGCCTTGAGCACCCTGGGGCTGGCGTGCTGGAAGGGGATGTCCAGATAGGGCAGCACCCGGCCCTCGGCCATCAGCGGCAGCACCGCGTCCACATGGGGGTAGGGATAGACGTAGTGCAGCCGCACCCAGACGCCGAGACTGCCGAGCGCCTCGACCAGCTCGAAAAAGCGCGCCTTCAGGGGCTGCCCGCGCCAGTCGCTCTCGGCGTATCTCAGATCGACGCCGTAGGCGCTGGTGTCCTGGGAGATCACCAGCAGCTCCTTGACGCCCGCCGCCGCCAGCCGCTCGGCCTCGCGCATGACGTCTGCCGCGGGCCGGCTGGCGAGCCGGCCGCGCAGGCTCGGGATGATGCAGAAGGCGCAGGTGTTGTTGCAGCCCTCGGAGATCTTCAGATAGGCGTAGTGGCGGGGCGTCAGCCGGATGCCCGCGGGCGGGACCAGGTCGAGAAACGGATCGTGGGGCTGCGGCGCGGCCGCGTGCACGTGGCCGACCACGGCCTCGTACTGCTGCGGCCCGGTGACGGCGAGCACGTCCGGGAAGCGCTCGCGAATGCGCGCCTCCTCCACGCCGAAGCAGCCGGTGACGATGACGCGGCCGTTCTCCGCCATGGCCTCGCCGATGGCCTCCAGAGACTCCTGCTTGGCGCTGTCCAGGAACCCGCAGGTGTTGACCACGACCACGTCGGCGCCGTCATAGCTCGGCGCCGTGGCGTAGCCCTCGGCGCGCAGGCGCGTCAGGATGCGCTCTGAATCCACCAGAGCCTTGGGACAGCCGAGGCTGACGAAGCCGATTTTCGGGACGGGCCGGTTCATGACGCCCCTTATAGGCGAGGCGCGCGGGCGCGTCATGCCCCGGCGTGCCCGGTGGCATCCGGCGCCAGGCTGAAATGTGGCCGTTGGGAGACAGTCGAGCAAAAAACGCACAAGCCACACATGATGATGTGTCGATCGGCGGGGGCCTCGGCGATTCTCTCCATTGCGGTTCGCGCCGCGCTCGTTAGCATTCCGTTAACCAAGCCGTCTTCTTCCCACACCTCCCTTCCAAGGGTGCGGGTTTCGGACCGGGCGAGGCGATCACGCGCTGGAGCGAAGAAGACACAAGCGTGAGATCGCCTCGCCGACAAGGTGCGAGGGGGCCCCGGGGGCGGCATCGCCGTCCGCTCGGGACGGCGAAACGGTCCGGGTGGCTCAGGCCATCCGGACCGGGGGGCTCCACCAGATTCTCCCGCCGATATGCCGACGATCTCGAGGGTCCTCCCGGCAATGTGTCGTTGCCGGCTTCGTGCTCATATCTCCGGCGCCGCGCCAACCCGCCCCCTGACGGAAGGGTAAGCGTGCAAGGGCCGCAGCCCACCTTTACTGGCGGAAGAGCTGCCTCAAGAGGTCCTCGGGCCTGACCTTCTGCGGCTCCTCCTGCGAGGGCGGCGCCTGGCCCTGCTGGACCTGGCCGCCCTGGCCGTCCGGCGCCGGCTGCGGCGCGCCGCCGTCCTGTCC
>JAKSBI010000563.1 GCA_022361215.1 Hyphomicrobiales bacterium
GGCCGGCACCAGCAACGATAAGCGCGTCAACCGCGAAGAGATCTTCGGTCCGGTCGCGACGTTGATCAAGGCCGGCGACTACGACGAGGCGCTGGCAGTAGCGAACGACACCGACTTCGGTCTGTCGTCCGGCATCTGCACGACCTCGCTGAAGCATGCCAGCGACTTCAAGCGCAATTCCGAGGCCGGCATGGTGATGGTCAACCTGCCGACCGCCGGTGTCGATTATCACGTGCCGTTCGGCGGCCGGAAGGGTTCGAGCTACGGTCCGCGCGAGCAGGGCCGCTACGCGCACGAGTTCTACACGACGGTGAAGACCTCCTACGTCGCGCCCTAGGTCCGGCATGCGCAAGCTCGACGGCCGGACCGCCATTGTCACCGGGTCCGGCCGTGGCATCGGCCGCGCCATCGCCGTGAAGTTGGCATCGGAGGGCGCGCAGGTCGTAGTCAACGATCTCGACGACGCGCCCGCGGCGGACACGGTCGCCGCCATCGAACGCGACGGCGGCGCGGCGACGGCCTTCGCTGGCGACGTGACGGCGCCTGATTTCGGCGAGGGCATCGTCGAGGCGGCGCTCGACCGCTTCGGCGGCCTCGATATCATCGTCAACAACGCCGGCTATATCTGGAACTCGACCATCCAGAACCACTCTGACGAGCAGTGGCAGGCGATGCTCGACGTGCACGCGACGGCGCCGTTCCGCCTGCTGCGCGCAGCCTCGACCTATCTGCGCGCGACGGCCAAGCGCGAGATGGCCGAAGACGGCATGCCGCGCTGCCGCAAGGTCGTCAACATCTCCTCGACCTCGGGCTGGTACGGCGCCGCGACGCAGCTCGCCTATTCGGCCGGCAAGGCGGCCGTCGTCGGCATGACCCGGACGCTCGCGCGCGAATGGGGCCGCTACAACGTCACCGTCAACTGCGTCGCCTTCGGCCACATCGAAACCCGGCTGACGCAGCGTTATGACGACCAGCCCGACACCATCCGGGTCAAGGACAGCGACCACAAGGTCGGTTTGTCACGCGAGGCCTATGACGAGGTTGTCGCCCGCACGCCGCTGCCGCGGGTCGGCACGCCAACCGATGCGGCCGGCGCGGTCTACCTGCTGTGCATCCCTGAGTCGGACTTCATCAGCGGTCAGGTGTTGCTTTGCAGCGGCGGCATGGTCTACTGACGCGCCCCGGCATCTCACGGTAGAGTAGGGGACTGGATCTGAAGGAGAGGGTCATGACGCCACCCGCCGAAGCCGCCGTCGCGCACGGCACCGACCCCGCCGGCATGAGCGAATGGGACCTGAGAGTCCAGCTCGCCGCCTGCTACCGCGTCTTCGACATGCTGGGCTGGACCGAGCTGATCTACAACCACATCACGGTCAAGGTGCCGGGACCGGAGATGCACTTCCTGATCAATCCGTTCGGCCTGCACTACAGCGAGGTCACGGCGTCCAACCTGGTCAAGGTCGATCTTGAGGGCACGATCATCGGCGACAGCGACTGGCCGATCAATCCGGCCGGCTACGTGATCCACTCGGCGATCCACGAGGCCCGGCATGACGTGAAATGCGTGATGCACACCCACACCACGACCGGCATGGCCGTCGCCTGCCTGGAGGAAGGCCTGATCCAGTGCGATTTCTATTCGGCCATGCTGCAGGACGAGGTCGCCTATCACGACTTCGAGGGCCTGACCACGCGCGACGACGA
>JAKSBI010000387.1 GCA_022361215.1 Hyphomicrobiales bacterium
GCTGCGCACAGTGGATTTCATCCTCGTGCAGCAGCGCGACCCGGAGGAGATCAGGGGCGTCGAGCTCGCCCTCTCCTACGACTTCAACGACAAATGGAGCGCCGGCGGCACGTTCACCTATGTGGAGGGCGAGCGCATCACCACCAGCGGCGAGCGGATCGCCCTCAACGGCTTCCGCATTCCGCCCGTCAAGGTCACCGGGTACGTGACCTACCGGCCGTTCGACTGGTGGACGCTGCGCCTGGAGGGCCTCTACAGCGGGAATCGCGACGACGCGTTCGAAGACAATGTCCGCTTCGGAGGACGCGAGGTCGAGGACTTCACGGTCTTCGATTTCGCCAGCACGTTCGACCTGGAGCGCGGCAAGCTGTCGGTCGGCGTCCAGAACCTGTTCAACGCCGACTACTTCAACGTCTATGGGCAGCTCCTGCGCAACAGCAACAACACCAGCCACATCAAGTCGCCGGGCAGCACGATCAAGGTGTCCTATAACATCGAATGGTAGGCCGGCCCGGACACGACGGCCGATCGACATCGCGGGCTCGCTCCGGGGCATGGCCCCGGAGCGGGCTGCCTTAGCGCAGTGGTGTCCGGGATTTGAGCGAAGCACGTCCCCAACCGCCGTCTTTGCCGGCCTTGTGCCAGCAATCCATACACACCTCGCTCTGTTGTGGGACAAGGGCACCAACAGAGGCGGTCTTGGATGCCCAGTACGGGGGCTGGGCATGACAGTGCGTGAAGGCGCAGAAGACATCCCGAACGACTGCCTGTGCGTGATAGAGGTCTGACCCCTATCGTGCTCTCAGGTCGGAAGCCTGGAGCGGCTCGGACACCGGTGCGCCTCAGCGGCCCGAGCCGCGGCGCGGCTGCGATGGGGCGGGCGCGTCCACGAAGCGCTTGGCGGCTTCGAGCTGGGCCGGGTTGTGCTTGGCGATCAGGGCGAGGCCCTTCTCCGTCAGGGCCTTGTCGCCGGCGAGCTTGCCGATCTGGACGGCGAAGCGCTGCACCGCGGTCGCGGTCGGGACGACCTTCAGCAGCCAGCGCACATGGGGCACCGCGTCGGCGTGGCGCCGGGCGAAGCTCAGGGTGACCACATAGCCGATGCGCGAGTTGACGGCGTTGGGGTCCTTGTCCAGGGCCTTCTCGAAGAAGGCGGCCGATTGGTCGAACATGCGGCTGCGCCCGAGCACCTGGGCGGCGAGATCGTAGAGCTGCCGGTTGCCGCTCGCGTCGCAGTGCCTGGAGATGTCCCCAGCAATGCTCTCCGGCACCACGTCGTTGCTGCGCATGGCCGCCTCCACCAGCACGGTGCACTCGCGATAGGCCTTGCCGATGGCGGCGCTGCGCGTGGCATGGTCGGGACCGCTGGCGGCCTCCAGCGCGGCGATCTGGGCCGCGGGCACGGCTTCGAAGCGGCCCTGTCCGCCGGAGGTGGCGATGCCGACGAGCGCGCCCTTCGCCGTCACGACGGCGCCGCCGCTGGTGCCGGGCTGGCTGTAGGCGGTGTGGTGCAGGCGGGCATAGGGCTTGTCGGCGTCGGGGTCCAGAATGCGGCGGCCCTTGGGAAACACCTGGGTCTTCCGGGTCGCGATGTTCTGCGCCACGGTGTAGAGATCGCCGCCGGTGTCCGTGCCTTGGGCCAGCACCGGCCCCTCCGGAAGCTTCGCCCTGACCAGCACCAGGTCGCCGGCGAAGGAGGTCGGCACGACCGCGCCCTCGACGGTGCCGCCGTCCGCCAGATGCACCTGAACCTCGGTCTCGTCCGCGACCACATGGCGGTTGGTCACCAGCAGATCGGCGCTGATGCGCACCGCGCTGCCGTGTGGATCGAAGGCGCTGACGCGGAAGACGCCGGCCCGCGCCGCGCAGACCGGCTCCGGCGCCTTGCAGCCGGCCGCCGCGGCGGCGCTCCCCGGCAAGGCGACACCCGAGAGGGCGACCGCGACCGCAAGCGCGGCCAGGCCCGGAGCCCGGCGGCGTGACACCGCCGCCGCCGCGGCGCTAAGATCGCGCACAAGCCGAAGCCCGAGCCCGGAGGAGCCCTTGGACACGCCCGAGCAAGACAGGAAGAACCGCCAGACCCGCCGCGCGGAGCGCAGCGAAGGCGTCCTCGACACGATGGGGTTCCTGAAGGTCGCCGACAAGTTCATCGACGTGGCAAACCGCGAGAACGCGCGGGTCAAGGCTACCGATCTCCACATGGCCTTTCTCTATGCTGCGGCGCGCTACAACGCCTATGTCGCCAAAACGGTCATGAACGTGGACGAGCACGAGAAGTTCGTGGCCCACATGGTGAAACAGTATCAGGAAATGCTGCGCCAGAACCTAGCGGACGACACTTTGGAGCCGCCGGGGTGAGGCACGCATCAATTGCCCGATCGCACGTGTCTACCCTTCCCGTCGCTCTCGCTTGCACGAACTGGTGTCCGGGATTTGAGACATAGGGGTCTGACCCCTATCGTTTCCTTGCTCGGCGTCATCCCGGCGCAGGCCGGGATCCAGGCGCGGCTGCCGCTTGGCGCAGCCCTGCCGGACGACACCTGGAGCCGGCGGCAAGGTCTCGACGCCATCCGCCGAGGTCCGGAAATCTGCACCCCGGATGGATCCCGGCCTGCGCCGGGATGAC
>JAKSBI010000185.1 GCA_022361215.1 Hyphomicrobiales bacterium
CGCGAAAAGAGCCGCGAGCAGACGCACGCGGTCGCCCGTGATCCAAGGCTTCAATGCCGTCGCCGCCGTCAGCATGCCCTAGGGCCTGTTGAGGTTCACGTTGTGGTGCTGGCGACCCGTCCCTCCGGGATTTTGCGAGATTGGCCCATCTCCGCGTCGCTCGGGCTTGAATATGCAAGGCATGTCCTGCGCCCTCGCTCCTAAAGCTGAGCCAATCTCGCAAAACCAGCATCCGCAAGGCGAACCTCAACAGGCCCTAAGAAGACATCACTCCCATGACGTTCGGATGGCGGATCGTGCGGCCCCTGGACCGCCCATGCGGCGGCGTCCTGCGTTCCGGCCCGCTCCCATGCGCGAATCCCCATCGGATTGGGCCGTTTTTGCAGGCTTTTGGCGCGGGTTTTCTCGGCCTCGCGGTCGATATCGGCGTTCCACGCGCGTGCCTCCCTGCCGGGCGGGCGCAGATTTTTTTGCGATTGTGGGTGAAAGCTCCACCGCCCCACACGTCATATCTCTAGCGCGGCGAGATCCCGTACCGGGCGAGGTCGATTGTGTGAAAGGCGAGACGTCTAACGTCCCAAGCCTGGGGGGCAAGCAGGCCCGGCTGGCGCCGCGCCCGCGGGCGCGCATCGTGGCCCGCTGGCTTCTGGCCGGCCCGGCCGCCATCGTCGTCGCGCTTGTCGCCTTGCTCGGCATGCCGCTCTACATCCCGCCGGGGCCGGGCAATGTCGACAATCTGATGGTGCCGCTGGTGCTGCTGCCGCTCGTCTGGGGCTTGCTTTTCTTTCACGCGGTCCTCGACCGCAGCCTGGCGCGCATTGCCGCCGTTGCGGGCGGCGTCGCCGTGCTCAGCCTCGCCATCATCGCTCTGCATTTTCTCGGCTGATCTGCAAGACGGGGCCCGAAGAGATGTTCAAGCTGCCGACCCACGAGACAAAGACCCTCGTCGCCGTGCACGGCTGGTCCGCCGTCGCGCTGGGCTTCCTGCTCTATGCCGTGGTGCTCACCGGCACCGTCGCCGTGTTCGCCCACGAGATCGGGCATTGGTCCATCGGCAAGCCGCAAAGCGACCAGGTCTTCGCGCAGCCCGTCGACGCCCATGTGCGCAAGGCGGTCGCCTCGGTCGACGAGAGATACCGGGACGAGGTGGGCGTCATGCGCAGCCCGCACGACCGTCTCCTGGTCTGGCCGCACACCCATGAGACGCGCGACGGCGGCGCCGTCGAGGATATCGGCGTCCTGATCGAGATCGATCCGAGGACGGGCGAGGAGGTCTCGCGCCGCGAGGGCTGGGCGCGCGACGTCTTTCGGGCCGACCCGGCGACCGCCCTGGAGCGCTTCCTGATCGATGCCCATGTGCAGCTCTACGTCCCCGAGCCCTGGGGGCTCATCCTCACCGGCATTCTGGGCCTGGCCATGCTGGCGGCGGCGGTCTCCGGCCTCCTGATGCACCGTCATCTGATCCGGGACATCTTCACCCTGCGGCGCGAGAGGACGACGCCGGTCGCCGCGCGCGACGAGCACACGGTCGCCGCCACTTGGGGGCTGCCCTTCGCCTTTCTGGTGGCGTTCACGGGCTCGTTCTTCAGCTTCGCGATCTCGTTCGGGCTGCCGATGATGGCGATGGTCGCGTTCGAGGGAGACCGGCTGAAGCTGTTCGAGACGCTCGTCGGCGCCCCCGTCGCCGAGGACAAGCGCCCCGGCGCGGTCGCCGATCTCGACGCCCTCCTGCGCGACGCCCGCGCCCGCGCCAATGGCGAGGTGCTGAACCTGTCGGTGGCCCATTACGGCCGCATGGACAGCAAGGTCACCGTGCAGCTTGAGGCGCCCGCCGGCCAGCTCGAGCGGACCGTGCTGGTCTACGGC
>JAKSBI010000887.1 GCA_022361215.1 Hyphomicrobiales bacterium
ATGGCTAAGGAGAAATTCGAGCGGACGAAGCCGCACTGCAACATCGGGACGATTGGTCATGTTGACCATGGTAAGACGACGCTGACGGCAGCGATTACGAAGGTTTTGTCTGAAGGTGGGGGTGCGACGGCGACGTCGTTTGACGAGATTGACAAGGCTCCTGAAGAGAAGGAGCGTGGGATCACGATCTCGACGGCGCATGTGGAGTACGAGACGGAGAACCGTCACTACGCGCATGTGGACTGTCCGGGCCATGCGGACTACGTGAAGAACATGATCACGGGGGCGGCGCAGATGGACGGCGCGATCCTTGTTGTGTCGGCTGCGGACGGGCCGATGCCGCAGACGCGCGAGCACATTCTTCTGGCGCGGCAGGTGGGTGTTCCGGCGCTTGTGGTGTTCCTGAACAAGGTTGATCAGGTCGACGACGAGGAGCTTCTCGAGCTTGTGGAGCTCGAGGTTCGGGAGCTTCTGTCGTCTTACGACTTCCCGGGCGACGACATCCCGATTGTGGCGGGGTCTGCGCTTGCGGCTTTGGAGGGCCGTGACGAGGGTATTGGCAAGGAGAAGCTTCTGGAGCTTATGGCGGCGGTTGACGACTACGTTCCGCAGCCTGAGCGTCCGAAGGACCAGCCGTTTCTGATGCCGATCGAGGACGTGTTCTCGATCTCGGGCCGCGGGACGGTTGTGACGGGCCGTATCGAGCGCGGCGTGATCAAGGTCGGGGAAGAGGTCGAGATCGTCGGGATCAAGGAGACGCAGAAGACGACGTGCACGGGCGTCGAGATGTTCCGTAAGCTTCTGGACCAGGGCGAGGCGGGAGACAACGTCGGTGTCCTGCTGCGCGGCACGAAGCGCGAGGAGGTTGAGCGTGGCCAGGTTCTGTGCCACCCCGGCTCTGTGACGCCGCACACGAAGTTCAAGGCCGAGGCGTATATCCTGACGAAGGAGGAGGGCGGCCGTCACACGCCGTTTTTCACGAACTACCGGCCTCAGTTTTACTTCCGTACGACGGACGTGACGGGTGTGGTGAGCCTCCCCGAGGGGACGGAGATGGTGATGCCCGGAGACAACTGCACGATGGAGGTCGAGCTTATCGTGCCGATCGCGATGGAGGAGAGCCTCCGCTTCGCGATCCGCGAAGGCGGCCGTACCGTCGGCGCAGGCGTCGTCGCAAGCATCATAGAGTA